>NZ_JACALO010000002.1:116466-135065 GCF_030328185.1 Empedobacter sp. 225-1
CATTTATAACTCAGCCAAAAACTTTAGTGTATCTATATTATCAGCGTAATCGGTTAATTTCGGGAATTGTGTTTGTCCAAAATCAACATAATTCGGATTGTCTTTCATATCATTTCCAACCACACATTGTATTTGATCTTCATTTTCTCTCAAAAAGTTTTTAACTTCATTTATGTCTTGATAAACTTCAAAATTTATCACAGCTATCGCAGAATGCAAAGAAGTATCTTTTTTCATCATAACAAAATTATTGTCCAAGAATTCATCTTTTCCTAATAAATAAATGGCACGATTATAATCGTAATTATTCGCATACTTCGGATGATTGATGATGTCGCCCCAATGTAAAATAGCTTCATAAACTCTATGCAATTGTGCTTCATCTTTTATATAAAGTTTGGTTACATTACGACAGCCTAAACCAAAATAGATGAACAAATCGTTTCCTAATTCTTTTAATTCTTCTTCCGTTTCTGTACCATTCAAAACCGCAACAGAAGTTCTGTTTTTACGAATAATGTTCGGTACTTTTCCAAAATATTGCTCAAAATAACGTGCTGTATTGTTACTACCTGTCGCAATAACTGCATCGAAATCGACTAAACGTTCAATTGGTTGAATAATTGATTTGAAATTTTCGTTTAACGAATGAAGAAATTTAATCACAAATTTCATTAATTTATCATCTTTCGAAGATGTTTTAATCAAGGCATTATTTCCAGATACAACAACAGAAAGCAAATCATGAAAACCGACCAAAGGTAAATTTCCTGCCATGATAATTCCAACATTTTTTGGCTTATCCGTAAAGGGATAATTTTTTGTCCAAGCCAATAAATGATCAGTCGTCAAAGCTTCAGCCCAACTTTTCAAGGCTAACATAATATTTTCTTTTGTAAACCAATTGTTGTAGGCTTCTGCATCGCTAATTGTATAGTCTATTTCTTCTTTCCATTTCCCGAATTTTTCTGTTAGTTCGTTGTCTTTAATCGAATCATTATTTATAATAAAATTAAAAAACTGTCCTAATTCGCTAAATGCTGAAATCCTTTGTTCAAATGTCATTTTTTCTGAAAATTAAATGTAATTTTGTATTTGCAAATGTAGGAAATAAAAAAACAGATACAATGGCTATAATTATTACAGATGAATGTATAAATTGTGGAGCTTGCGAACCAGAATGTCCAAATAATGCAATTTATGAAGCTGCGGTAGATTGGAAATATTCTGACGGAACTTCTCTAACAGGAACTATTGTAAACGTAGACGGTGTTACTTTTGATGCTGATGCGGTACAAGATCCTGTAAGTGATGAGGTTTATTACATCGTTCCCGATAAATGTACTGAATGTAAAGGTTTCCACGAAGAACCACAATGTGCAGCGGTTTGTCCTGTGGATTGTTGTGTGCCTGATGATAACCACGTAGAAAGCGAAGAACGTCTTTTGAGTAAAAAAGCGTTTATGCACTTAGAGTAAAATCGTCACAACTTTACATATAAAAACCTCAAGTTATAAGCTTGAGGTTTTTTTGTTTGTATTTTTTTTGGCAATCCCTTCGGGTCGGGCTTTACGTTGCAATCTTTTTCTAAAGAAAAAGGATTTCCACTACAATCCCTATTGCGAATTTTGCTAAACGTATACTACCTACAATATCATTATGAATATCTTCTTTTTCTAATAAAGTAACCAATTCCACCTAAAAGCGCAATAATAAAAGTCGGAACAATTAAATTAATCATTTGCCAAGTCGATTTCTCTTGTAAAACAGTTGTTTCACTCAACAACGGAATTTCTAATTTACGATTTCGTAAAGCCAAGAAATCAGCATCGCCTAAAAGGTAATCCATCGCATTCATCACAAAAGTTTGGTTGGCGTATGTTTTTGGCTTTCCATCTGGATTGTCTGGACGAACCGAAAATTTATTTTCTCCCAATTGCATTGGAATGCCTCTCCATAAAGCATTTTTTAAGACATCTCCATCCGAAATAACAATCATTTTTCCATCTGTTGCTTTTGGTTTAAAATTCGGGAATTCTTTGCGTTCGTATCGTGATGCATAAGCCGAATTAAAGTTTCCTTCTACTAAAACAGCCATCGGAATTTTACCCATTTTAAATTCTTCGGGATTTTCGATGTCTACTTCATTTAGTTCAATGTAATTTAATGCAGGTTTCAAACTCGATTGTTCAGAAGTACTTAATAATACAGTCTGTTTAATATTCGGATTTTTTAACAATTCGATTGGATTCGCAAATTGAAATAAAACAGGATCAATTGAACTTGTAATGGGATTTTCTTCACCTTTTATTCCCAATTCGAAATAAGGCCAATTGTAATAATTGTAACTTGTGTTTCCTGCTGTTTCACCATCTGCCAAAACAATTTGCGCACCATTCATGTCTTTGATTACCGCAGGATGAATACGTACACCATAATTAAACAAGAAATCACTCAATTTCAAATCTCTTGGAAAGGCAACTATTTTTCCACTTCGAAAAATAGAATCCATTTCGGCATCAACTGTTTCAACAGCCATCATCATTTTTCCTCCATTCATGATATATTGATCCAAAACCAATTTATCCATATCAGAAAAAGGTAATGTTGGTTTAGCAACAATCAAGGCATCAAAACGTTTCAAGCTATCCAAGTCAGATGGTTGAAATGAGAACGTTTTATTTACAATCGGATTTAGGTAGACTTCTACGTCGTATTTCTCCGATAAAGCAGTTCCTAAACCTTGAATATGAACTTCTGGTAATTCGTCGTGATGAACGATAAAACCAACTCGTTTGCGTTCGAAATTTGTTGCTTTCTGAATTTTTTCAGCAAATAAATATTCTAATTTTTCTGTTGAAGCTAAGGCTAATTGCTCAAATGGAGTAGAAGGATCGTTGATCAAAACCTCCATATAAGTAGAATGATCATCGTATGTTAATTTGGCATAAGGATAAACATTCAATACACCTTTGTCCGTTTTAATCGGAACAGGCGTTAATCTATTTTGTTCCAATTCCGTTTGACCTAAATCGATAGGATCAACAAAAGAATAGGTAATATTGCTGTTTTTTTCGCGAAGTTCGTCTAATAAAAATTGAATTTCGTTCTTCAAAATTCTGTAATCGCCTGTTAAATCTCCACCCAAAAGGATTTCAATTTTAAGCGGTTGTTTTACATTTTCTACTAATTTTTCGGTTGTAGAAGTTAAGGTAAAACGTTTGTCTTTCGTCATATCAATTCGTGTATAAACAAATTGAGCGATGACAAAAAGTGTGATTAATGCAACGAAAGTAATTAGATGTTGTTTGTTTAATTTTTTCATGGCACTATTTTTTATGTTCAAGATTAATAATTGAAATTTGATTTAGGATTCCAATTAAAATCAAAAAGTAAAGTAAATCTCGGGTGTCAATAATTCCTTTCAAGAATTGGTTGTAATGTGTAAAACTTCCAATTTTTTGAACATAAAAATCCATCGATCCAAGTAAATTATATGACGCTAAACTTTCGAATCCATAGAAAATGATGAAACAAAAGAAAACGGCTAAAACATACGCCATTACTTGATTTTTTGTGATTGATGAGGTGAATAAACCTATCGCAGCAAATAAACTTCCTATCAAGAAAAGCCCCAAATAACCAGCGTAAATAGTTCCGTAATCTAATTCTTGTTCAGGCATCAAAAACTCTTGTAACGTAATGGTGAACAAAAAAGTTGATAGTAAACAGAAAATAACAATTGAAACAACTGCTAAATATTTGCCCCAAATAATTTGATTGTTTTTTATAGGTAGTGTGAATAACCACAATAAAGTGCCGTTTGCGTGCTCTTCTGCAATTAGTTTCATCGTTAAGGCTGGAATCATAAATAAGAAAATCCAAGGCGCTATAAAAAAGAAACTACTTAATGAGGCATTTCCTGTATTAAAAACATTGAATTCGTTATCGAAAAACCAAAGAAATAATACCGAAACGATTACGAAAGTAGCGGTAGCTAAATAAGCAGTGAAGCCTAAATAAAAATTGGAAAATTCTTTTTTGAAGATTGTCCACATATTACTTTTTATTATTACGATTAATTAAACGCACAATAAGCATAAGTATTACACCAGAACCAAAGAAACTGATTATAGACCAATACCAATATTCTCCAAACATTGTTTTTTGAATAACGGCAAATACGATAGAAAACAGTAAAATTGTTGCGACTTCATTCATCATTCGTAATTGAACAGAAGTGTATTTGAAAATGTTGTTCTGAATTTGTTTCAATGTTCGCCAACACCAAAAATGGTAAATTAATAAAACACTCACCATTCCCAATTTACTTTTCATCCATGGCAAGTGTAGTAAGCCTTGATTCTTGTAAAGCATATTTAGTCCCATTGTCACCAAAATTATCAAAGCTGGAACTGTAATTACATTCCATAGTTTTTTTTCCATGAATGTATATTGATCCTGCAAAATAGATTTTTTCGGTTCTTCCATTTGTTGTGTTTCGGTATGATAAATCATCAAACGAACAACATAAAACAAACCAGCAAAGTAACTTACCACGAAGATAACGTGTATTGCTTTGTAAATAAAATAATTATAGGGTTCCATTTAATTTTCTAACTCTCTTAAATTTCTCTGCGTTAATTTTCAAATTCAATTGTAATTGTATCATTTTTCTTTAATCCCATTAATTGATTTGCTCCTCCCGAAATAGTTGGGTTACTTTTGTAAAGCGTAACTTCTAAGAAACCAGCCGAATTGAACAAACACAATGTACGACCAAAAGCTTGTACCTCTTTGTTGAAATCTTGTACCACTTCATGGTAATGCTCGTAAATGACCGTAATATCTGTCATCGAAAAATCTTTTTGACGTAATAAGATTTTGAATTTTCTATCTTGCGCCATTTCATCAAAAAACTCTTTCGAAATATTTGTCACAAGATTCCCAAAATGATCAATATAAATCACATTACCAATGATAAATTTATCATCGCGGTAAATAGGATTTAATTCGTTCAGTTGTTTCATTTCTGTTCGTTTATTCCCTAACAAAGCAGGAACACCACCGCGAGCCAAATGACAAGCAACAGGGACAAAACAGTTTTTCATTGGGAACAAACTATCAATTCCTTCAGGATAAGCTGTGATTTCGTAAATTTCTTCAGGTTGATTTTTTTGACAAATCAATGATAAAATTCCGTTATCTGCACAGATAAAATAATGATGATTTATCAAGGCGCAAATTGGTTTCTGAAAAGGTGTGCTTAATGCATTAATTCCAACAATATGAATGGTTCCTTCTGGGAATTCTTCGTAGGAATTACGAATGATGTAAGCTGCTTCAGCTAAATCGTATGGATTAACATGGTGTGAAATGTCTACAATTGTAACATCGGCCAATTCTTTTAGAATTGCGCCTTTAACGCTAGAAACAAAGTAGTCTTTGACTCCAAAATCCGATGTTAATGTAATAATTGCCACTATTCTGTAATAATTAGCAAATATATTGTTTATTATTCTTTATTTTTGTGTAAATGAACCAAAAAAACAATCTCATTTGACAGAAATTAACATAGAATTAGCGGAAATTAATGCGCAAGATTTTTATGGTGCTAATAATGAACATCTAAAAAGAATCAAAGAATATTATCCAAAACTGAAAATTGTTGCTCGCGGAAGAGAATTAACAGTCTTTGGAAATGAGGATGTTCTGAAAATTTTTGACCAAAAAATGCAACGAGTTATTCAGCATATTCACAAATATAATCGACTATCTGATCGTGAACTTGAAATTATCATGACCGAAGATAATAATGAAATGCTTCAAATGAAAAAAGAAGATGAAATCATTGTTCACGGTGTAAATGGTAAAATGATTAAACCTCAAACGCCTAATCAACACAAATTAGTGCAAACGGTTTATAATAAAGATATGGTATTTGCGATAGGTCCTGCCGGAACTGGAAAAACTTATACAGCAGTTGCCTTAGCTGTACAAGCGTTGAAGAATAAAGAAGTGAGACGAATTATCATGACACGTCCTGCAGTGGAAGCTGGTGAAAATTTAGGTTTTTTACCAGGCGACATGAAAGATAAGTTAGATCCATATTTACAACCATTGTATGATGCGTTAAAAGATATGATTCCGTTTGAGAAACTTTCTACTTACACCGAAAAAGGAGTGATAGAAGTTGCACCTTTGGCATTTATGCGTGGACGAACATTAGATGATGCTTTTGTAATTTTAGATGAAGCTCAGAATACAACTTATGCGCAGATGAAGATGTTTTTGACGCGTATGGGGAAAAATTCTAAGTTCATAATCACTGGAGATCCTGGTCAAGTTGATTTACCTCCAAAACAAAAATCTGGTTTACGTGAAGCGATTAATATATTGAAAGACGTAAAAGATATCGGTTTTATTTATTTAGATGATAAAGATGTTGTTCGACATAAAATTGTTCGTGAAGTCTTGAAAGCTTATAAAATAAGCGAAGACAAAGAACGCGAGAAAATAGATATCAAAAAGTAAATCAAAAAGCCAATTGTTTGCAAACGCAATTGGCTTTTTAATTTAATACATTCGTTTTTACTTACCGCTTCTTACATCCACTGATTTCGATCCAAACTTCGATATTGAATAGCTTCGCTGATATGTTTAGAAAGAATAGTTTCAGAATCGTCCAAATCTGCAATTGTTCGCCCAACTCTAATAATTCGATCATAGGCACGAGCAGAAAGATTTAATTTTTCCATCACCACTTTGATTAAATTTTTGGAATGTTCGTCCAACTCACAAAAAGCATCTAATTCTTTTGGTCCCATTTGCGAATTGTAATGAGTTTTTGAATTTATAAATCGTTTGGTCTGAATTTTTCGTGCATTAATCACACGATTTCGAATTGTAGCACTCTTTTCTCCACGTCGTTCTTGTGATAAATCATCAAATGGAACAGGATTAACTTCGATATGTAAATCGATTCGATCCAATAAAGGGCCAGAAATTTTGTTCATATAACGTTGCATTTCTGTTAGTGTTGAGGTGTTATTCGGATCATCCATGAAATAACCACTTGGGCTGGGATTCATCGAAGCGATTAACATAAAACTTGCAGGATAATTCACGGTGAATTTTGCTCTCGAAATAGTTACTTCTCGATCTTCTAAGGGTTGTCGCATAACCTCTAAAACTGTACGTTTAAACTCAGGTAATTCATCCAAACATAAAACCCCGTTATGTGCCAAAGAAATTTCTCCGGGTTGAGGATAAGATCCTCCTCCAACCAAAGCTACGTCAGATATAGAATGGTGTGGAGATGAGAATGGGCGACTTACAATCAACGATTTGTTGGATAATTTTCCAGCTACGCTATGAATTTTGGTCGTTTCCAATGCTTCGTTAATTGTCATCGGTGGAAGAATCGAAGCAATACGTTTTGCTAACATTGTTTTTCCACTTCCAGGAGGTCCAATCAAAATAATATTATGACCACCAGCTGCGGCAATTTCCATGGCGCGTTTTACATTTTCTTGTCCTTTTACATCTGCAAAATCAAACGGATAATTTTCAATTTCATGAAAAAAAGCTGCGTTCAAATCAACTTGATGAGGTTGCAATTCGATCTCGTGATTGAAAAAGTGAACAACTTCCTGTATATTTTCAATGGCATAAACATGAATGCCTTCTACGACAGCTGCTTCATCGGCATTTTGTTTGGGTAAAATAATTCCGTCAAAACCTTCCTCTTTTGCTTGTATTGCAATCGGTAAAGCACCTTTTATAGGACGCAAAGAACCGTCAAGAGAAAGTTCTCCCATCATAATGTAGTTTCCAACTTCTTCAGATTTTATTTGTTCCGATGCAGCTAAAATTCCAATTGCAATAGGTAAATCATAAGCAGAACCTTCTTTCTGTAAATCGGCAGGAGCCATGTTAATGGTGATTTTTTTTCCAGGTAACTTTAAGTTACAATTTTTTAATGCTGCATTAATTCTAAAATTACTTTCTTTGATTGCACTATCGGGTAGACCGACCAGATGATAACCAACACCTTGATCGATATTTACTTCGACAATAATGGTTTGAGCGGAAACACCGAAAATAGCACTTGCAAAAATTTTTACCAACATATCTTATTTTTTTATAAATTTACTTCCTTTTTCTAATTAATAAAATAGATAAAAGGACTTAAGTATTTAATAATTAATTAAATGAAAACACTTTAGTGTTTAATCTATATGAAAAAAGAAAAATATTCTTTTGAATTTGATCGATTCGAAAATAAAAATGAGCTTGAGGCTGAACAAAAAAAAGTAGTTGATCAAGCTTTAGAAATCTCTCATCAAGCCTATGCACCTTACTCTAATTTTAAAGTTGGTGCCGCGGTTCAATTAGAAAATGGAGAAATTTTTTCGAGTTCAAACCAAGAAAATGCTTCTTACCCTGTTGGTGCTTGTGCTGAAAGAGGTTTGTTGGCTTATGTAAATGCAAACTTCCCTAATATTAAAATAGAAAAATTAGCCGTTTCTACACCAAATGTCAACTATCCATTACCGCCCTGTGGAATGTGTCGTCAGTATATTTTAGAAATCGAAAAGAAACAAGCGCAACCAATCGAATTAATCTTATCCGGAAACGAAGGTGAAGTTTTAGTGGTTAATTCTGCTAAAGATTTGCTCCCATTGCATTTTACAGATGAATTTTTAGGGTAGCAATTTTGCACACTAAATAGATTAGTTTAAATTTGTTCCAACGGAATTGTGCAATTATGGAAAAATTAACGCAAGAAACGTACCTACAATGGTATCGTGATATGACTTTTTGGCGTCGCTTCGAAGATAAGTGTCGTTCATTATATTTAAAACAAAAAATTAGAGGTTTCTTACATTTATACAATGGACAAGAAGCTTTACCAGCTGGTTTTATTCATGCAATGAAGCCTGGTGTAGATCATGTGATTACAGCGTATCGTTGCCACGTTTGGCCAATGGCTTTGGGAGTAGATCCTAAGCGTATCTTAGCCGAATTATGTGGAAAAGAAACAGGAACATCTCATGGTTTAGGAGGTTCTATGCACGTTTTCAGTAAAGAACATAATTTTTATGGTGGACACGGAATCGTAGGTGGACAGATTCCATTAGGAGCAGGTATTGCTTTTGGTGATAAATTCTTCAACCGCGATGGTGTAACAATTTGTTTGATGGGAGATGGTGCAACTCGTCAAGGAACATTACATGAAACATTTAACATGGCGATGAACTGGAAATTACCAGTAGTTTTTGTGTGTGAAAACAATCAATACGCGATGGGTACTTCTGTTTCTCGTACAGCTAACCACGAAGATATTTGGAAATTAGGTTTAGGTTATGAAATGCCTTGTATGCCTGTAGATGGTATGGATCCTGTAAAAGTTGCGGAAGCTGCTTACGAAGCGATTGAAAGAGCGCGTCGTGGTGATGGACCAACTTTCTTAGATGTTCGTACATATCGTTATAGAGGTCACTCAATGTCAGATGCAGAACCGTATCGTACAAAAGAGGAGGTGGAAGAATACAAACAAGAAGATCCAATCTTGAATGTAGAAAATCATATCTTAGTGAACAATTGGGCAACGAAAGAACAATTGGATGCAATTGTTGATGAAGTAAAAGTTTTAGTAGAAGAATGTGCAGAGTTTGCAGAAAAATCTGACTATCCTCAAGAAAACGTAATGTATGATTATATCTATTCTGAAGAAAATTATCCATTTTTAGATAAAATCGAAAACAACTAAAAACCATGGCAGAAATTATTACAATGCCTCGCTTAAGCGATACAATGGAGGAAGGAACTGTTGTAAAGTGGCACAAAAATGTAGGAGATAAAGTAGCTGAGGGAGACATCTTAGCAGAAATCGAAACAGATAAAGCAATCCAAGAATTCGAATCTGAATTTGATGGAGTACTATTATATCAAGGAATAGCAGAAGGTGTTTCAACAAAAGTTGATGAAATCTTGACTATTATTGGTCAAGAAGGAGAAGATATTTCAGGTTTAATTGCTGCTGGGAATTCTACAAATGAAAATAAAGTGGAAAAAGAAGAAATTAAAGAATCTCCCAGTTCTGAAAAATCAACCGTTCAACCTACTGCAGCAATTCCTGAAAATGTTGAAGTAATTACAATGCCTCGTTTATCGGATACGATGGAAGAGGGGACTGTAGTTGTTTGGCACAAAAATGTAGGAGATACAGTTGCTGAAGGAGATATTCTTGCAGAAATTGAGACTGATAAAGCAGTACAAGAATTCGAATCTGAATTTGACGGTGTTTTATTGTATCAAGGTGCGAAAGTAAACGAACCAGCTCCAGTGGATACGGTTTTAGCAATTATTGGTGAAGCAGGTACTGATGTTTCTGCTATTGTAGCAAATGGTGGTAAAAATGCAGCTCCTACTACTGAAATTGTAGAAGAAGATGAAAAACCAGTTGTTGTACAGTTGGATGTAAACAATAAAGTAGAAGAGACAACTTCTTCTGATAGAATTTTTGCATCTCCATTGGCAAAAACAATTGCAAAAGATAAAGGAATTAATTTAGCTGAGGTAAAAGGTTCTGGAGATAATGGACGTATCGTGAAAAAGGATATCGAAAATTATCAACCATCCGCACAACCAAAAGCTGAACCAAAATTTGAAGTAGTCAAACCTGCTCAAGCTTTTGTTTCTGGCGAAGATAAAGTGATTCCAAATTCTCAAATGAGAAAAGTAATTGCAAAACGTTTAGCAGAATCTAAATTTACAGCTCCTCATTATTACTTAAATATTGAGTTAGATATGGATAATGCAATTGCTGCGCGCAAACAATTAAACTCGGTGCCTGATACGAAAATTTCATTCAACGATATGATTGTGAAAGCATGCGCAATGGCTTTACGCAAACATCCAGCGGTTAATTCAACTTGGACAGATACAGAAATTATTCAGCATGGAGACATCAATATCGGTGTGGCAGTTGCGGTAGAAGATGGTTTATTAGTACCTGTTGTTAAAAATACAGATCAAAAATCATTTGCTCAAATTTCTGCTGAGGTCAAAGATTATGCAGGTCGTGCAAGAGATCGCAAATTAAAAGCAGATGAAATGGAAAAATCTACATTCTCTGTTTCAAACTTAGGTATGTTCGGAATCGAATCATTTACTTCGATTATCAATCAACCTAACTCTTGTATTTTATCTGTTGGTGCAATCATCGAAAAACCAGTTGTAAAAGACGGTCAAATAGTCGTTGGTAATACCATGAAATTATCTTTAGCTTGCGATCACCGAACAGTGGACGGAGCAACAGGAGCTCAATTCTTACAAACATTAAGAATGTATATCGAGAACCCTGTAACTATGTTAGTGTAATCATTATATTTATTATATGTATAAAAGACCATTCATCGAATGGTCTTTTTTTTGCAGTCACTTTTCTAATTTGTATCTTTATTTTTTAAAATCATTGGATGAAGCAACTCATATTTTACTTCAATATCATAAAGCAAACGATTATCGAATTTGGTGAAGATCGAATAATGAAACTTAGTGCATCACTTACTTATTATGCTTTATTTTCGCTTTCTCCTCTTATATTGATTGTCATTTCGAGTGCAAGTTTATTTTTTAAAAAAGATGCCATCGAAAACAGAATGTATTATGAATTAAAAAATATTGTTGGTCCAGATGTAGCCTTAGCTGTTCAAAACTTTGTGGCGAACTCTACTATTTCAGGCGATAGTTCACTGGCTTTATATATAGGTATCGGAATTTTAGTCTTTGGTTCTACCACTATGTTTACCGATATGCAAGATAGTCTCAATCTTATTTGGCGTGTCGAGGCGGTTCCTCGTCGAGCGTGGATCAAACTTGCAATCAATCGCGGACTATCTTTTATGATCATTCTTTCTTTAGGTATCGTGTTAATTGGTACTGTTATTCTCAATAGTGTTTTGGTGTCGTTTGGTGAAGAAATCTTCAGTCTTTTCGAGCTCGATGCAATAATGACCAAGACAACCGTTATTCTTCTTAATAATACGTTGAGTATTTCGATTTCAATTTTGATTTTCTACATCCTTTTCAAAATTCTACCAGACGCACGTATCAAAGCAAAACCAGCTTTTGTTGGAGCAGTATTCACAGCTATTTTATTTTTTATCGCAAAATACCTAATCGGAATTTACATCGCCAATTCCAAATATTCTTCCATTTTTGGCTCAGCAGGTTCACTTGTTATTCTGTTATTGTGGATTTATTACGTGGCAACCATCCTATATTTTGGAGCGAAATTCACAAAAGTTTTCGCTGAAGCCAAAGGTTACCCAATCATTCCGAAGAAAAATGCTAAACTTAGAAAAGTATCGTTTATTGATCATCAACTTGATAAAAAAGATTATGAAAGTATAGATTAGTGACTAATTTATTTCGCTTTGCGAAACCTTTCCCGAGTTCATAACCCAAAAGTAGCCGCTGCCCATTTGCTTGATTCAGCAAATCGTCACCGCCTAATCATGGCTTGTTGTGAAAATGCAAACCTCGCGCGCAATGAATTTCCTTTTTTTAAAACTATAAACCGACAATAAAATTAAAACTCTTGAAAACCACTTTTAATTTTCGTCATTTCGATTAATAAGAGAATATTATCATTAATTCAACTCCTTTATAATGGGTTGTTAGCCCGAATTTCTATTTGAATTTTTGATAAGATGTGTTTAAGTCTGAATCGAACTATAAGTTTTTAATTTTGAGTGATAATAGTGTACTTAAACACATTCTCTTTTTGTATCAATTTAAGAATTTCAAATCTAAAGGAGTGAAAATCTATTATTTTTGTATCGAGAATTTAGACGAATTTCCATCAACCTTCAACCGTCCAAAAAAAGTATTGTATACACTCTACTGCCTCTCTACTGCCACTATGTTGCCTTCATCTTGCCTTTATCCTGCCTTCATCCTGCCTTTAAGTGGGGAGTAAGCTGCAAGTACGAATTGAGGATATAGCTGATTTTCACAAAACTTAAATCAAAATTATGACTAAAAATATTAGTTCTATTTTTAAGTAGCGTAGGGTATTTTACTTTCATTTCAATATTGACTGGAACTCAAGGTTGGAAAAATATGTTTGATAGTCTAAAAAATATAAAAGAAAATTCACTCGATTTTTATATGTTTTTATGGCCAATTATAATTTCAGGAATACTCTTATTTGTTAACGTAAAACTTTATTTGAATTTAAAATCACACAAAAAAAATCCACAAACAATTCTAAATACGCAATTAATTATTGTGTTTAATTTATTCATTTTCAACAAGTAATGTTTGTTTTAACTTTTCATTTGGTTCTTATAGAAAGTTGCGTATATTTGAGAGTTGGTTGCAATTTTTAACAGCATGACGTTGAAGAATTACGGTTTATTTAAATAGTTTTGAAGAACATTTTACAAATTTCTCAAATATAGCCACTCACTACTAAAGAGATTATATCGTATTTTGTAAACAAATTGATTTATTAAATTATTACCAATATGGGAAATAACCCAACCTACTGCAGGAAGCAGATTAATTAATTTAACACTAAAAAAAATTACATGAAAAAATTAGTTTTTACATTAGGTTTTATGCTAATTGGAACACTTGCTTTTGCTTCAAATGAAAAGATTGAAGAACCCAAAACAATTATTCAAAAAGAAAATTGTGAAGAAAAAAGATCTTTAACAATACAAGTATTTGAAGAGGCTAACTTAGGATTATCTTCAGATGAGTTAATTGAACTTGGAGACGCTATGTACAATATTTGTACATTTAACAATATGAATAGATAATCATTATTTTTTTTATTTTGATCCTTTAATAATTAAAGGATCAAAATAAATATTAATTATAATTTATAATATGAAAACAATTAAAATTTTAATATTATTATTATTTACTTATAATCTATTTGCTCAAGAAA
This sequence comes from Empedobacter sp. 225-1, assembly GCF_030328185.1. Taxonomy (NCBI): domain Bacteria; kingdom Pseudomonadati; phylum Bacteroidota; class Flavobacteriia; order Flavobacteriales; family Weeksellaceae; genus Empedobacter; species Empedobacter sp. 225-1. The sequence goes on from NZ_JACALO010000002.1 coordinate 130,436, forward strand.
AAGCTAATACATTTATATATAAATTTTATAATGCTTATGACTCTGAAAAAATCACCGCATTAAGTAAAAAAGGAATTTCGGTAAAATTCGACGATTCAATAACATATATACTTGAACAAAATGATTCAATAGGAACTTTTAAAGCCGAGTCTAAATTAAATAATTCACAAGGTACTAGCTTCGATTTAACAGAAGTATTTATAAAATCTCAAGGTGATTTTTTTTATGATTACAAAAATAACATTACATTAAACAGTAAAAGAGATTATGTAATTAAAATTGATGAAAATGATTTTACTTGGGAGATTATTGAAGACAATATTTCTTGTTTGGAACGTATATGTAAAAAAGCTAAATTTACAAAAATAGAAAAAGGAGTAACAAAAGACAGAGAATATACAATTGAAGTTTTATATGATGACAGTTATTCAAAAAATATATTACCGTTTGGACTTTTAGGTTTAAAAGGATTAATTGTTAAAATTAACTTTAATGGTAATCAAGAAGTTATCCTAGAAGAAATGAAATATAATAAAAATATCAAAATAAAACCTTTCAAGGATAAAAGAAAAATAATTACTCAAAGAGAGTATAATGAAATTTTAAACAATAAAATGCTGGAAATGAAAGATAGACTAAATTTAAAAGTTGTAATTCCTAGTTAAAAAAACTGCTACCAACATAGTATTTGCGAAAAACGGGCTGAAAGTAAACTTTCATCCCTTCTTTTTCCGTTCGCAAAATTGCTTTTACAATAACAATCAGTTAATTTCGTTATAACAAAGCAATTTGCTTGAACGTACGAACTTGAACTATCGTTCAAATTCTCACCGTTCTTCGCAAATCCTAAAAACGTTACCTGCAATATTTCCCAAAAATCGTGATAAAAAATAAAGCTTTAAAAATAGTAGGAATAGCCTTCATAATTATAGGATGTTTATCTATAACCCTATCTCCATACACGCTATTATTCTATTATTTACCTTTAATTATATTTTGTATTGGACTTTTGATTTTATGGCTTTCAAAAGGTAAAATTAGAAATAAAATTATATGGACGTTATCTCCATTTTTATTCTTTTTTTGTTTCAATTTTATGTGGAAATTATCAAACACTTGTGAACCTGAAACATTTTTAATTCCAAATAATTATAAAGGTGAAGTTCGAATAATTTTTAATCAAAAATGTGGAGAAAAAACAGAATATGAAGACAAAAATAGAGTTTATCATATTCCTAATGACGGAATTTTACTAACTCAATTCGAGGATGAACAAGGTTTTATAAATCAAAAATTTTTTATTGTTGAAAATGGAAAAAGAAAAGAAGTTCAACAACTGATGGTTCAAGATTTTAATGAAGAATGGACGTTAGAAAAAAATCCTAATGAACCACCAAGAAATAAAATTGCTATTTTTCACGCAGGTAGGACATATTCTGACGGAAGTTCATCTTTCTATATTTGTACATATAACGAATTAAAAGATTTTGAATTTAAATACGAAACCAAAAGAGATTCTTTAATTGAAAATAAAGTAAATAAAATAAACAAATACTGCAGGTAATAACTAAGCTTTCGTCTTGCCCGGAGGGCATGAGATGGAAGCCTGTTGAACGGAACCGGAGTTAGCTTTTAATTCTTATGGAGTTATCGAAGTTTAGTTTTAAGATATACAAGCAGTATTTTATATGATTACTGCTTTTTTTGTGCTTCCTTAGACTGTGAAGTACTAAAAACTTTAATTTTCAGGCATAAAATCCCTTACCCATTAAGTTAATTAACAGGGGAATTTACTTCTGATTTAAAAAGATAAGTTTTTGGTGGACCTCGATCTCGAAAGAGTGCTAATGTTACTAAATTGCCTTCTTTACAGCAATAACAAAGGCGATGTTTTGTTTTTATTTTTGATTCTTTTCGTTTGACTTTTAATTGTTTTTGTAAGTCTTGTAATTTTCCTCTTTTCCAACTGCTGCTTAAAATTCCATAATGTCTTATTCGAACAAAACGTTTGGGTAAAATGTGTAGACTAAAACGACGAATAAATTCGTGATTTGGTAACAGCATTTCCTTATTTTGACCATTGCTGCTATAATCTTTGTACCGAAAATTAACTTCTGTTGCAGTAACCTCTTTGATACGATGGTTACTAATAGCTACCTTGTGTGTGTATCGTCCTAAATATTCGATCACTTGTTTTGGTCCTCCAAATGGACGTTTGGCATATACCACCCAATTTGATTTAAATAAAGAATCAAATAATTGAATATCTCCCAACTTTTCTTTACGCAAAAAAGCTACATACTTTGCTCTAAATACCTTACTTAATGCCTTAACTGAGAAAAGATATTTATCCGATTTAATCTTTCGTTTCCATTTTTTATTAGCCTGAATTCCCCCTCCCGTCACGATACAATGCAAGTGAGGATGAAGGCTTAAGTTTTGTCCCCATGTATGTAATATTGCAATCATCCCAAGCTGTAAACCTTCCGTTTGAGCAAACGTGGACATTGTACTCCAAGCTGCATCAAAAAGGATTTTATATACTTTCCGAGGTTCTTTGATTGCTAAATCATTCAGTTGATTAGGTAACGTAAAAACTAAATGATAGTAACTACAAGGTAATAAATCTTGTTCTCGAGCATTTATCCATTCTTCTCGTTTGTGACCTTGACATTTAGGACAATGCCTATTACGACAACTATTGTAGCTAATGTGTAAACTTCCACAATCTTCACATGCATCTACATGACCTCCTAAAGCAGCGGTTCTACAAAGCGATAAAGCTCGCAATGTTTTTTCTTGATGTATTGTAAAGTTTTGACTGGATAAATCTAGTGTTCGAAGCACATCAGCTACTTCCCATTTCGACGACATAATTCAAAAACAGTATCTAAAGGGCTATGTACTTTTTTATTCTCTAACTGACAAACATGTAAATAAACCATCGTACTCTCGATTGTACTGTGTCCCAATAATCGTTGAACCAATAGTATATTGACACCATCCTCTAATAAATGTGTAGCATAACTATGACGTAAAGTATGCGTGTGGACATCTTTATAAATACCCGCTTTCTTACAAATCGATTTTATAACCCATTGAACGCCTCGTTGGCTATAGCCAGTGTTTAAATCTTTTTGATTAAACGAATTTCCTGTAAATAAATAAGTCGTAGGATGTTCAACTGAAATATATGTTTTTAAGCCACGAATGATATGATCAGACAACGGAACATAACGGTCTTTTTTACCTTTACTTTGAACAATATGAAGCAGTTTACGATCAAAATCTAAATGTTTTAATTCAATTCTTCTTACCTCCATACAACGAAGTCCACAACTGTAAATTAAACCAATAAGTAAACGATGTTTTAATAAATCAGAACTTTGTAACATTCGCCAAATCTCTTCTCGGCTTAAAATAACAGGTAATTTTTTCTGTTTTGAAATAGAGGGAAGTGCGAGATAATCATAAGGTAAACCTTCTGTTTTTAAGAGAAAACGTAAGCCATAAACCGTGTGTTTAAAATAAGATTGCGAAGGTGTTACAGAACGTTGTTGAAGTTCGTATAAATAATCTTTTACTTGTTCAGGATTAAGATCTGTTGGTAAACAACCAAAATGTAAAGCGGTGGAGGCTATATGACGAGCATAATTATTTAACGTACTTTGACTCCGTCCTAAAATAGAAATATTACGCTCTAAGCGTTGTAAGAGTGAGGAAAATCCTGTAATTTCACGACAAGCACGATTTAACAAGGTCGAGTTTAATTTCTCAGGAGATTTTTTTTAGTAACCATAATTTTGAATTTTTCAATATCCTAAATATATGTTTTATAATGGAAAAGCTACCGGAGGTTTAGTTCAACAAGGGTAACTGTTGCACAACTCCAATTTTTATTTCACTTAGACAAAAAACAAAGAATTGAGCTACATTGGAAACGATGAATAAAAAACTACCACTAACAACTAATCTTCCTTCTTGCCCGAAGGGCAGAAAGTAAAACCTGTTGAGGAACCTTTAATTAGAACTACCATATACTATATAGCTAAAGTTTAGCTCGACTTTATTATATAATGACAGAATTTAATTTCCCAGAGCTACTAATTATAAAGCGAAACATCTACTCATTTTCTGTAGTAAAAACGATGTTTTCGAGTCAGAAATCTACTATCTAGTTTCTCAAATCTAAAAATCTCAAAAAATATTTCCCGTCATAACAGTCAGTTAGGGATAGAAAGTAAAATAAATGTAAAATGCGTTTGGAAGTTCGGAAAAATGGGTTGTATATTTGCAATCCCAATACGAAAGACGAGTAGTATTGTAGTTGACATAAAGTAAAACAAACGACAAAAATTTTTAAAAATAAATTTTGTTGATTTAAGAAATAAGTTTTACCTTTGCAACCGCAAATCAAGAGAGTGATTTTGCTGCGAAGTAAATTGACTTATTGAAATAAAAACTTTAAAATTTTTTAAAATAAAATTTGTTCGTTTAAAAATAAGTTTTACCTTTGCAACCGCTTACAGAGACAGCGATGTTTTGTAAGTTAGAAACTGAGAAGTTCATTTGAAATTATAATATATACAGAAGAAAAAATAAGCCGAATAATAACGAAGTCAATCCTTGA
>NZ_JACALO010000030.1:0-41478 GCF_030328185.1 Empedobacter sp. 225-1
AATGAGCCCGATACAATATCGAACTCATTTTTATAATTATTAATTTTTAATCTGTCCAAACTTTTGGGGGCAGTCTATATTGAAGTGGCTTTATATATCCATTGATTTTTATTAGCTAATTCTTATAGGATATCCTGATATTCCTTCAATTACAATTTTTGGATTTTGTTTTAACAAAACGATTAATTGTCTTAATTTTTCTGCATTTGTATCAGAATTAAACATATCATCGTGCATCAAAATTACCAAATGATTTTTTTCAAATGTTTTATTTTGATCCAAACGGTTTACAATACCATTGTAGATATTTTCGGGAGAAGTTAAGCCCTCTTGGTTGCGGTTCCATTCATAATCCCAACCATAAATATAATATTGATTTTTGGCGATTAAATCAGCAGTTGGAATTGCATTTTTCATAGGGTCGTCTCTTTTACGTTTATTCAAACGCCACGTATTGCGTGCAGGCAAACGAACCCAGCGCGAATGTATGTCCAAAACCACTTCATTTTTGCGAATATCTTCATAAACTTGTTCCGGTATGCTGTAAAAAGTTTTGTATTTGTTTCGTGCATGAGAAAAAGTATGATTGGCAATTTCTACATTCGGATTTGCTTTATAATCTTCTACATTTTGTTTCAAATCTTTTGTAAAAGCATTAAAACCAACCAAGAAAACAGTTCCTTTTACATTTTCTTCTGTTAATATTTTATTGATATTTTTACTTCCTTTGTAAGGACCATCATCAAATGTTAAATAAACATATTGTTTTGTCGAATCAACTTTTTGCAGTTTTTCAGCTTTAACAATTGTGTCTAATTGTAACAAAGAAGAGTCAATTTTTACGGTATAAATAGAATCGACATCATCTTGCAAAATTTCTTTCGGTTCAGAAATTGAAGTTTGATTTTGAACGGAATGATTTTCGTTTTTACACGAAAAAATGACAAGTAAAAAGGCGATTACGAAAACATTTTTTAGATGTTTATTTGTTTTGAACATTGGTTATTTAGGTTTTTTGCGAAATTAATAATTTAATGTGATTTGAATGTTAAATAATTGATGTTATTTATAAGATTATTTAGTATTTACGGTTTTTAATTGTTGTAGATATTGTTTAATTATTTGATTTACACCATCTTCATCATTTGAAGGAGCGCTAAAATTTGCAATTGCCTTAATAGAAGGATGTGCATTTTCCATAGCAAAACTATATTTTGCCAAATTTAGCATTTCGTAATCATTCATAAAATCGCCAAAAACAATGATTTCTTCAGACGAAATATGTAATTTATTCATCAATGCTCGTAATGCGACACCTTTATTTGATTTTTTGTTCATAACATCTAACCAAACATCACCTGAAACAACTACTTTAAGGCCATGTTTTTCAAAATTGATTAATCTTGGAAAAACATGATGTTCTGTTCCTCCTTGATGATTTACCGCTATTTTAATGAATTGTTCGTTTTCGATTTGTGTTAAATCTTCAACCCAAACATTTTTGTCGTAAAAATTTTTAAAATATTCTAAAAACGTTTCATCTTTCGATTCAACATAAGCGGCATTTTTTCCTGCTAAAACAAGATGAGCACCATCAATTTTTCGAACTTCTTCAATGATTTCTTTTATTATAGATTTATCCAATTCATCAACAAAAACTTCTTGACCTTTATACGTTACATAAGTACCGTTTTCGGCAATAACCGCTAATTCATCTTTTATATGCTCAAAATAGTTGATTATGCTATAATATTGGCGTCCACTTGCAGGCACAAATAGGATGTTATTTTGTTTTAATTCTTCATAGATTGTATAGAATTCAGGATTTAATGAATGATCTGAACGTAATAAAGTTCCATCCATATCAGTCACTATTAATTTTATATTTTGCATTGATTTTATTGAATAAAAAAGGCCTCTTAGTTGAGGCCTTAAAGATAGTTATAAATTCTTGTTTTGTTCTTCTGCATCGCCAACCATATTTCGAATAACACCAGGATTTGAATGTTTTTTCTTCATTCTCAAATTTAAGAATTCAACCAAAACTGAGAATCCCATTGCGAAATAAATGTATCCTTTCGAAATGTGTTGATCAAATCCTTCTGCTAATAGCGAAACACCGATTAACAATAAGAATGATAATGCTAACATCTTAACTGTTGGATGATCATTTACAAATTTAGAAACAGCGCTTGCCGACAACATCATTACAGCTACTGCGATGACAACTGCAGCAATCATTACTTCGATATGTTCTGCCATACCAACTGCTGTAATCACCGAGTCTAAAGAGAAGACAATGTCTAAAATTAAGATTTGAATAATTGTACCAGCAAAAGAATGTACTTTTACTTTTCCTTCGTTTTCTTCTACGCCTTCTATTTTGTGATGAATTTCAACGGTTGATTTATAAATTAAGAATAGACCTCCAATTAATAGGATCAAATCACGCCCAGAAATTGCTAATTTCTCTACCCATTCAATTGATGTTATTCCAATCCAATCGCCAATATTAAATAACGGTGTCGTAAGACTCATCACCCAACTTAGCGAAAACAATAAGATAACACGTGTAAACATGGCTAAGAATAAACCAAGTTGTTGTGCTTTTTTCTGTTGATGTGCAGGTAATTTTCCTGATAAAATAGAGATAAAAACAATATTATCGATTCCTAAAACAATCTCTAACATCGTTAATGTAAACAATGCAATTAATGCATCGGGTTGTAAAAAAATACTAAAATCCATTGATAATTTTTTAAAAAAAAACGAAAATACAACGAGATTGATATTTAATTTTATGTAAATAATTATTTAATGTTAATTTAATGTTAATTTAATGTTAATTTAATGTTAATTTAATGTTAATTTAATATTGACTTCATAATAGAGTTTTATTAGTAAATAATTCATTCAAAAAGCTATTTACAATCAAGAATTTAATTCTACTTTTGCCAAAAAGCTAAAGATGATTTCAAACGTGCAGTTCCGATTACAATTTCTTGTCTTATTGTGGGGATTTACAGGTGTTTTCGGTAAACTTGTAACCATGAATGCTTTGCCTATGGTTTGGTATCGCGTTTTAATTGCCGCAATTGCAGTTTTTGTTTACATGAAATTTAAGAAATCTGATTTTCAAGTTTCTAAAAAAGAGTTGTTAACACTATTGGGAATTGGAGGTATTGTAGGTATACATTGGTTTACGTTTTATTTATCTATTAAGCTTTCAAATATTTCTATTGCATTGAGCACACTATCAATGGGCGCACTTTTTAGTGCAGTATTAGAACCTATTTTTTTCAGAAGACGAATTAATCTCCTCGAAATTATCTTAGCAATTATTGTTTCAGCCTGTGTTGCTGTTATTTTTAATGCATCACCAGATGATTATAAATTAGGGATTATCATAGGTATTTTATGTAGTTTTTTATCCGCATTATTTGCTGTTCTTAATTCGAGATTACCAAAAAGCATAAAACCTACAAAAGTTACATTTTTTGAAATGGTTGGAGGACTCATCACACTTTCTTTGATTATGGTACTGTTACAACCAGATGCAATTACGGAAGTTATAAATGTAAGTTGGTCAAACTTAGGATGGTTAATATTACTTGGAGTTATTTTTACAGCATTTGCACAAATTGAATCTGTCGCTTTATTGAAACATGTAAGTGCTTTTACCATGATGTTAAACGTAAATTTGGAACCTGTTTACGGCATCTTTTTAGCAAGTCTTATTTTTGGGGATTCAGAACTTATGACACCTGTCTTTTATATTGCTACAGGAGTAATGGTACTTTCTATCGTTATGAATGGAATCTTAAAAGCAAAGTTTTTTAAATAATTTGTTGTCATAAAGACGTAATTGTTTTAAGAAATGGTTATCATTTAATACATTTGTTTTAATTGAAAAGTAAACCATAAAAAATGATAAACTCTATTATAACAGGTGTCGGACACTATGTGCCAGAACGTGTAGTTACAAACTTTGATTTAGCTGAGGTAATGGACACCAATGATGAATGGATTCAGGAACGTACAGGTATAGTTGAAAGAAGACATATCGAAACTGGCTCTAAAATTTCATCTACAGATTTAGGTGTAATTGCGGCTAAAAATGCATTAGAAGATGCAGGAATCACAGCACAAGATATCGACTTTATTTTATTTGCAACTTTATCGCCAGATTATTACTTCCCAGGAAATGGAGTGTTGGTTCAGAAAGAATTAGGATGTCGAACAATTGGTGCGATGGATATTCGTAACCAATGTTCTGGTTTTGTGTATGCCTTGTCTACAGCAAATGCTTTTATAAAAGCAGGTATTTATAAAAATATTTTAGTAATTGGAGCAGAAGTTCATTCATTTGGTTTAGATTATTCTGATGAAGGACGAGGAGTTTCTGTTATTTTTGGCGATGGAGCAGGAGCGGTAGTTGTTTCGGCTTCAGAAGAAGAAGGTCGTGGAATTTTATCAACAAACTTACATTCAGAAGGAGAATTTGCGGAAGAATTAGCCGTTACTTTCCCAGGAACTAAAACAGGTTGGTCAGACGAATTGTTGAAAGATAATCACGGATTAACAAAAAAAGAGATTTACCCGTACATGAACGGAAATTACGTTTTCAAACATGCGGTAACTCGTTTTCCAGAATCAATTGTAGAAGCATTAACTGCTGCAAATAAAAAGCCAGAAGATTTAGATTTATTTATTCCACATCAAGCCAATTTGCGTATTTCTCAGTTTGTTCAAAAACAATTAGGATTACCTGACGAAAAAGTCTACAACAACATTATGCGCTACGGGAATACAACAGCAGCATCTATTCCGATTGCATTAAGTGAAGCGAAAAAAGAAGGTAAGATCAAGAAAGGAGACTTGGTGATGATGACTGCTTTTGGAGCAGGATTTACATGGGGATCTGTGTTAATAAACTGGTAATTATTCGATAGAAATTAAAATTAATTTAGATGATATACAAAACCCTTCGCTATAAAGTGAAGGGTTTTGTACTTCTGTAAAATCATTATCAATTCTTTAAAAAATAGGATACATATTGTTTTAAAAACTTTTATATTATTTATAATAGACTAAATTGATAAAATTCATTACAATTTTATAACGCAAATATATTCGGGATTAGTTATATTTGTGGAGTTTAAAAAATTATAATAACAAAATCAAAATAAAACTATATGAGTTCTTATGATGTAGCCGTAATTGGTGCTGGACCTGGAGGATATGTTGCTGCAATTCGTTGCGCACAATTAGGATTTAAAACAGCAATTATCGAGAAAGAAAGTTTAGGTGGTACTTGTCTTAATGTTGGATGTATCCCATCAAAGGCTTTATTAGATTCTTCTCATCACTATTACGATGCAGTAAATCACTTTAAAGAGCACGGAATCGAAATTGAAGCTCCAAAAGTAAACTTCACTCAAATGATTGCTCGCAAAGCAGGTGTTGTAGATACAAACGTAGCTGGTATCAAATACTTGATGAGTAAAAATAACATTGATGTGTTAGAAGGTACAGGTGCTTTTAAAGATGCAACTCATATTGTTGTAACTGCTAAAGACGGTTCTACTCAAGAAATCGAAGCAATAAATACAATTATCGCAACAGGATCAGTTTCATCTGAATTACCATTTGCGCCAACAGATAAAACTCGTATCATTACTTCTACAGAAGCGTTGGCTTTAACAGAAGTTCCTAAACACTTAATCGTAATTGGTGGTGGTGTTATCGGATTAGAGTTAGGTTCTGTTTATTTACGTTTAGGTTCTCAAGTAACAGTTGTTGAATATGCAGACCGTGTTATTCCAGGTATGGACGGTGCTTTGTCTAAAGAATTGACAAAAGTATTGAAAAAACAAGGAATGAAATTCCACACTTCTACAGGTGTAACTTCAGTTGTAAATAATGGAAACGATGTAACATTAAAAGCGGCTTCTAAAAAAGGAGAAGAAATTGAAATTAACGGAGATTATGCTTTAGTTGCAGTTGGTCGTCGTGCTTTCACTGGTTCTTTAGGTTTAGAAAATGTAGGAATCGAAGTAGATGAAAGAGGACGTATCAAAACAAACGATCATTTACAAACAAACGTTTCTAACGTTTACGCAATTGGAGACGTTGTTGCCGGTGCAATGTTAGCACACAAAGCAGAAGAAGAAGGTGTATTGGTTGCTGAGCAATTGGCAGGTCAAAGACCTCATATCAACTATAACTTAATTCCTGGCGTTGTGTATACATGGCCAGAAGTTGCTGGAGTTGGAAAAACAGAGGAGCAATTAAAAGAAGAAGGAGTAGAGTACAAAGTTGGTTCTTTCCCATTCAAAGCTTTAGGTCGTGCACGTGCTTCTATGGATACGGATGGATTTGCTAAAATTTTAGCAGACAAAAATACAGACGAAATCCTAGGAATGCATATTATTGGTGCTCGTGCTGCTGATTTAATTGCAGAAGGAGTTACAGCAATGGAATTCCGTGCTTCAGCAGAAGACTTAACAAGAATGTCTCATGCACACCCAACATTTGCAGAAGCGATTAAAGAAGCTGCTTTAGCTGCTACAGACAATCGTGCAATTCACGCTTAATCAATAGATTTAAGATAAATTCAAAAAGCTGTTCGTAAGAACAGCTTTTTTTATTATTTTTAAAATTAAATACAAATCAAAATGGATCATATAAGTACACTATTCAAAGAACATTGGGACACCATTTTAATTACGGTTTTATCAATTGTGATTTTTCTTCTTGTTTTAAACAATAAACGCAAGAATCCAAGAAGATAGGTTAAAAATAAAGTGGATTTGGAAATATAAATTGGTAATTCAATTCGTTGATAATTTTATCCGACGAGATGATTTTACCTTTTTTTATTTCAGAATTTATTATTTTTTGATGTTGTTGATAATTCAAAATTTCTTCTTTTGTAGGATGTTTTGGTGCAACAATATTATAAATAGATGAAGTTTTATTTTGTTGAATTAATTGTGCTATAATTCGACAAACATCTTCAAAATGAACATGATTAACAACTTGATTCAAATGAGGACGTTCAAAAGTTAAATAGTTTGATAAACGGCGATTATCGCCCATCAAACCTCCTAATCTTAGGATATTAAGCTGCGGAAATTGCATTTGCAATTTGTTTTCAATAAATAAATAAGGTTGATTTAGCTTATCTTTTTCCAACGTATTTTCGCTGATAATTTTTTCTACATCTGGATAAATTCCAGTACTACTTATCAAAAAAAGTGGTCGACTATATGTTCCGATAAACTGAATAATTTGATTAAATCTAATTCTCAACTCATCTGTAGTATTGCGTTTTCCAAAAGGAATGGTAATAATAATAAACTCGAATATACTGGTATCGATACGTTGTAATGATGTTTGATCGAAATTGATCGAAAGGCAATTTGGAGCATCAGACTGTCGTTTGGTTGAAGTAATTTGATAGTGTTTTGCAAGATGTTCTTCTAAGCGACTTCCCAACCAACCTTTTCCAATAATTAATCCTTTCTTCATATTTTCAAAACATTCGATAAATATAAATATAATAAATACTATTTACAATGATTAATTATGTTATAAATTAAATTTATTTATGATATTTTTAACAAAACTTAAATTATGTCGAACAAAACAATTTTAAAAATTGCATTTGTACCCATTTGGTTACTGTTTATATTGTTTGCTATTCAATATATATTTGGATTAATTAGCGAACCAAATACACTGCATGTTGTTATAGGTGTCGTATTGTTAAGTATTTTAATTTTTACAACTTTAATTATTTTCAAAAAAATCTATTTTACGAATGAATAAAAATTTAATCAAATTAATTGCAGGAGGAACACTTTCATTATTTTTATTAGTTGTTGCAATAGCTTGTACAGAACGCATTGATGCTGGTCACGAAGGTTTACTTGTCAAAATGTACGGATCAGACAAAGGTGTGCAAGATGTTGCTTTAGTAACGGGTCGAGTTTGGTATAATCCTTTGACAGAACAAGTGTTCGAAATTCCAACTTATGTGCAGACTATCAATTATGAAGCATTCACAGTTAATGCAAAAGATGGTTCTGTTTTTACGGTTGACCCTACAATTTCGCTTAAAGTTATAGATGGAGAATCGCCAAAAATTTTCAAAAAATATCGTCGTAATATTAACGAAGTTTTACAGAATACTTTAGTTAATCATATCAAAGATGTTTACCGTATCGAGTTTAATAAATTTACTACAGATCAAATTATTAGCAGCCGCGAAGCTTTTGAAAATGGAGTTCAGCAAAAAATGAATGCATTTTTGAAACAAGAAGGATTTATTTTAGAACAATTGACAAGTGGAATTCAATATCCTGAAGCAATTACAAAAGCCATTAATGCTAAGAATGCCGCGATACAAGAAGCACAACGTGTAGAAAACGAATTAAAAGTTGCGGAAGCAAATGCTAAAAAATTAATTGTACAAGCCGAAGCTGAAGCAAGAGCAAATGAATTGAGAAAAGTTTCTTTAAATCAATTATTGATTCAACAACAATTTATAGAAAAGTGGGATGGAAAAACAGCTATTTATGGAAACGCTCCTTCGTTTTTCAAAGCAGTTAATTAACATTATCTACATAATTATTATTCAAAAAGAGATTTATTAAACCAAATCTCTTTTTATTTTTGCTTAATGTTAGAAATTCTTTACCAAGACGACTATATTATTGCCATTAATAAGCCAAGTGGTTTATTGGTTCATAAATCTTTTTATGCGCGAGATGCTTCTGTTTTTGCAGTTCAAGAGTTGCGCAACCAAATAGGAGGGCAACACGTTTATCCCATTCATCGTTTAGATCGCAAAACATCTGGCGTACTTTTATTTGCTTTAGATAAAGAAAGTCTAAAAATTATGAATGACCGTTTTGCCACACGTGCGGTCGAAAAAAAATATTTGGCGATATTACGTGGTTGGGCACCAGAAGAGCTAACAATAGATTATGATTTAACCAATGATGATGGTGTAAAACAAAACGCAATTACTTACTTTCATCGCTTGCAAACAGCTGAAATTGAATTGGCTTTCAATAATCATCCAACTTCTCGTTATTGTCTGGTTGAAGCAATTCCAGAAACTGGTCGAATGCATCAATTGCGAAAACATTTTCGGCACATTTTTCATCCTATTTTAGGAAGTCGTCCACATGGCTGTAATAAACAGAATAAATTGTGGTTAGAGAATTTTGGATTGAAAGGAATGATGCTTCATGCCCATGAGTTAGTGTTTAATCATCCTGTTTCAAATAAAAAAATCACGCTTCATGCGAAAGTTAATGAGGAATTTACTAAAGTTGGAGAAATATTGAAATTGGATTTGAAAAAATACCTATAATTAGGGAGTGTTAAATTATTGAAATTGAGTGTTATATTTTGTAAATTAGGTAATTAAAATCTACAAGCTTATGAAACATTACATTTACTCACTTTTTACATTTTTATTCTTCTTTAATTGCACCGAGAACAAGTCAGAAGTTAAACAGCTTACAACGTTAGAACTTTCTGAAACATCAGAATTTAAAGATGCTTCTGAGGATAAAAAACAATTATTTTATGAAATTAAAGCATTTCAAAAAGATTTACAAAGTAAAGAATCAATTAAATTTCCAGACTATTTAGATTGTCCAAAACGTGTTGAAGAATTAGACTTGAGCACAAAAAATACGACGATTAGAACAGATGTAGAATCAAATTCTTTTCGTTTGTCAACAAATTTGGTAAAGGATAATTTTGAATTAATTTACAATGAATTGGATTTAAATATTATTAATGAAGTGATAAAAGCAATTCCTGAAACAGAAATATTAGCGAATGACTTTGTTTCGACAAATGTAAAAATTGGAGATTGTGATTACCACACTTCAATTTCGATGAAGGGAAAAGAAGTCGCATTTGATATTAAATCAACGACTGAAAAAAATGAATGCAAAAAAGATCAAAAATGGAAATTTGTCTCAAACGGAGAAATTTTAGTTTTAGATCATCGAAAAATGTTATAATAAAAAAAAAGAAGTTCAAATTTTGAACTTCTTTTTTTTATTTTAGTGCGAATGTACATGCATAGAAACGGTTAAATAAGCCAATAAAAATCCAATTATAATTGAGCCAAATTTTTGTAGATTAAATTTGTGTCCTTCGTTACTTTCGAATAAAATGACCGTTGAAATATGTAAAAATATTCCAGAAACAATTGCGCTCATTTCTAATGAATAGTTCGAAATAATGGTGTGTTTTCCTAAGAAATAACCTATTGGAGCGGCTAATGCAAACAAAGACATAAAGAGAAAACGTTTTGCGTTAGATTCTGTATGTTGACACAATGCGCTAAATAAAATCATCGAAACAGGAATATTATGTACAAAAATTGCCCACATAAAATCATGCGAAGCTGCATTTGCAACGGGAATTCCTTCGATAATAGAGTGAAGAAATAATCCTCCGAAAATTCCGAATGGAAACTGCTCTTTTTTATGCAAATGTATATGCCCGTGCTCGACACCCTTGCTAATTGTTTCTAAAATATATTGCACAACAACTCCTAACAAAACAAACAAACCAATCGAATGATGACTATGATGATCTGAGGGATGTCCGTAAACTTGAGGTAATATTTCTAAAACGGTCATCGCTAAGAAATAAGCACCACTAAAGGTGAGCAGTAATTTTGAGTTGTGTTTGTTTTTGAGTAAAATTCGAGAGAATATCACACCAATTAAAACACTTGAAATTAAGATTAAACTTTCTTTCATTTGTTTAATACTAAAATTAATCGGTCGGATGTTTGTTCATCAAAATCATCCAAATTGTAATTCCCAAAAGCTTTGTCTAATACAAAACCTTCAGTTTCATATATTTTTTTGAAATCATTGAAATAAATCAATCGAACATATTCTTCGAAATGAAAAGTTTCGCCTTTATCTTCAAAATCAATTTCTTTTTTAATAAATCCATTTTCAATTGACTTTGTGATTTTAAATAAAATTCCGTCAATTACTTTTTCCTCATAGGGAATCATGTGTGAAACAACTTTTTCTGCATTCAGATAATCCAACACAAAAATTCCATGCGATTTAATTTGTTGTTTTACGGCTTCAAAAACGCTAAAATTATCTTCATATTTCTCGAAGTAACCAAAACTTGTAAATAAATTGAAAACAGCATCAAACTCGTTTGGATGATACACTTCGCGCATATCGTGTACTTCAAATTTTAAGTGTTCATTTTCATATTGTTTTGCAAAAGAAATACTTGCTTCGGCTAAATCTATTCCCAAAACATCAAATCCTAATTTATTCAACGTAATCGAATGTCGGCCTTTTCCACAAGCTAAATCCAACAGTTTTGCATGTTGCGGAAGTTGTAAGTAATGGGTGATTTTTTTGATAAAATCTTCTGCTTCTGTTAAGCTTCTGTTTTTGTATAAAATATGATAATATGGCGAGTTAAACCATTTTACAAACCATTGTAAATCCATTGTTGTTATTTTTGGCAATTTTGACAAGTTCCTGTAATGACACAATTACAATCTTGCATAGAGAAACCTTCGGGTAAATTAATTTTTATTTCTTCTTTCAAACAAATTAATTGATTGCAAGTTGTACAGCGAAAATGAAAATGATCGTGATGATGTTGGGTGTGTTCACAACTTGTTTTGCACATCGCAAAATAGTTTACACCATCATCGCCAACAACTTTATGCATCATTCCATCATCGCAAAAATTATTTAGAATACGATAAATTGTCGCTCTATCCATTTTTCCTTGCAATTGTGTCTCAATTTGTTCTTGATTCAATGCAGTAGAACACGAATTGAACAAATCAATAACCGCTTGTTTGGTTGGTGTATTTCGTCGTTTCATCTCTTAATGCAAATATGTTGCAATAATACAAAGAAAGTTAGAAAATAAAAAATCCTATTCATGCCGAATAGGATTTTATTTTGAATAGTTCCGAAACGAATTCAGTTAACGATTTATGTCAACGATTTATATCGCTTTACATTTCTCTTTCAACCAAGTTGTTTCTTTCTCATCTAAGAATGGAGAAATTTTTTCGAATACAAATTGGTGATAGTTATTTAACCACTCAATTTCTTGAGTAGTCATCAAATTGTTATCAATTAATTTTGTATCAATCGGAGAAACAGTAAGAATTTCAAACTTCAAGAAATCCCCAAACTGAGTTGACATCGCTGGTTGAACAACCATTAAGTTTTCGATACGAATTCCGTATTCACCATCGCGGTACAAACCAGGTTCGTTCGAAAGAACCATTCCTACTTTTAGAGGAGTTAAATTCTCTTCTAATCGAATACTTTGCGGCCCCTCGTGTACACATAAGAAATGTCCAACGCCATGACCTGTTCCGTGTCCGTAATTAAAACCATTTTCCCAAAGCGCTTTACGTGATAAAACATCTAACAAAGAACCACGAGAATTAACAGGAAAAACAGCTTCTGATAAAGCAATATTTCCTTTTAAAACCAATGTATAATCAATTTTTTGTTGAGCAGTTGGCTCACCTAACATCAATGTACGTGTGATATCTGTTGTTCCTTCTAAAAATTGTGCGCCCGAATCAATCAATAACATTTCCTCTTTTCCTAATGTATAAGCAGATTCTGGAGTTGCAGAATAATGATTCATCGCACCATGATCAGCGTAACCACAAATCGTTCCGAAACTTGCACCTTTAAAGTTTTCTTGTTGAGCTCTTAATTCGATTAATTTATCTGCAACCGTAACTTCATTGATATTTTGTTCGATATTTTCTTCTAACCACATGAAAAATTTCGTCAATGCAACACCATCTTTTACCATTGCTTGGCGGAAACCATCTAATTCAACTTCGTTTTTTTGTGATTTTAGATGTGTTACAATTGATGAAGCTAATTTGATCGTTGATGATGAAGGTATAGCTTCGTATAACGATTGATTAACTCGATTTCCATCTACCAATACATGCGATTTTTCGTTTTGTTTCTTTAAATAATCGTAAACCGCTAAATAAGGTTGAATTGTAATTCCTTCATTTGCTAAAGCAGTTTTTGTTTCTGGAGTTACTTTTGCTTCATCTATAAATAAATACGCATTTTCTGTATCCACAGCGGCATATGAAATTGTCAATGGATTATAGTTAACATCATTTCCACGAATATTAAATAACCACGCAATTTCATCCAACGAATTCATGATATATACATTGGTATTTGCTTTTTTCATCTCATTGCGCACTTCCGAAATTTTTTCTGAAGCAGATTTTCCAGCAAATTTTACATCATAAATATAGAATGGATTCTCTGGTAAAGCAGGACGATCTTGCCAAGCTAAATCAATTAAATCAATATTTTTAACTGAAAGTTGATTGAATGAAAACTCGTTATAATTTTCTGCAAAAGCATTGTGTGCAAACATCTGTGGATTAAGACCTACAGTTTCACCTGCTTTTAATTGAGAAATAATCCATTCATTAATTGAAGGAGTTTCAGGCATTTTCATTTTCATCAATTCGAAAGTGGTATCTTTCAATTGATCTTCTGCTTGAATAAAATATCTTGAATCTGTCCAAACAGCAGCTTTTTCTAACGTGACAACTGCCGTACCAGCCGAACCATTGAAACCTGAAATCCATTCACGTTCTTTCCAACGATTTGGTAAATATTCGCTTCCGTGAGGATCTGTACCTGGAATAATAGTTGCACTTACACCATTTTGTTTCATAACTTCTCTCAAGGCTGAAAGACGATCAGTGATTTTTTCCATTTTATATCGTTCTAAAATTTGACTTTTTTACGGGCGAAAGGTACGAAGAATGAAAAATAAAATCTCGATTGTTTTAAAATCTTGAAGCAAGAAAGTTTAGAAAATTGAAAATCGATTATTCCTTTCTCAATTTCCTTTATTTCCCGTACTTTTGTAAAAATTTTATTTCCTTGGAAAATTTCAGAATGATTGCGAAAACCTTTTTTGGTTTCGAAGAAATATTGGCGCAAGAATTAAGAGCGTTGGGTGCAGCAGATGTAAAAGTTCAAAACCGAATGGTTGAATTTAATGGCGATTTAGGTTTTATGTATAAAGCCAATTATAGCCTGCGTACAGCATTACGTATACAAAAACCAATTCTTACATTTTCAGCGAAAAATGATCATCAATTGTACGAGAAATTCAAGAAATTCCATTGGGAAAATTATTTGAATGTCGATCAAACTTTTATGATTGATCCAACTGTTTTTTCAGATTATTTTACACATTCGCATTATGCAGCGTTAAAAGTAAAAGATGCTATTGTAGATCGTTTTAAAGAAAAGGATGGTCGTCGTCCGAGTATCGATAAAGACTTTCCTGATGTACGTTTCAACTTACATATTTCGCACGACAAAATTACATTGTCTTTAGATTCTTCGGGAGATTCTCTGCACAAACGCGGTTATCGTGAAGAAACTGGACCAGCACCAATTAATGAAGTTTTAGCAGCAGGTTTGTTGTTAAAAGCGGGTTATGATGGAAAAGGAAATTACCTTGATCCGATGTGTGGTTCGGGAACTTTGTTAATCGAAGCAGCGATGATTGCAAATCATATTCCACCACAAATTCATCGTAAGCATTTTGCTTTTCAGAATTGGCCAGATTATGACGAAACATTGTTTACGCAAATTCGTAACACACGTTTAAATCGAATCAAAGAATCAGAATATAAAATCGTTGGTTATGAAATTTCGCCAATGATGGTGAAAATTGCACAAGCAAACATAAAATCTGCAGATTTAGAAGAGTTTATTGAAGTTAGAAATCAAGATTTTTTTACATCTAAAAAAGAATTATTCCCAGTTTTATTGGTTTTCAATCCGCCTTATGATGAGCGTATCGAAAATAATAACCAAGAATTTTACAAACAAATTGGAGATACATTAAAATCGAGTTATCCAAATACTTTGGCGTGGTTTATTACATCAGATTTACAAGCCAAAAAATATGTCGGTTTACGTCCTTCGAGAAAAGTAAAAGTATTTAATGGTAAATTAGAATGCGACTTTTTACAATATGAAATGTACGAAGGAAGTAAAAAAGCTAAAAATCAAAATTAAGAAAAGTGAGTCAATTTATTAAAGAAATCTGTCAAGATCAAAAAGTATATATTTTAACTTCAGAAGAAGGTTTTGCTGTTTCGTACTCAGAGGAATTTGAGTATGAAGATGGTTCTAATTTAGAGGTGATTTGCTTTTGGTCGAATACAGATTTAGCTAAAAATGCGAAACATAATCAATGGGAGAATCATAAAATTGATTCAATCGATTTGAATACTTTTTTAGAAGAATGGTTGTTCGGAATGATTGAAGAAGTTTCTTTGGTTGGAATTAATTTTGACGAAACTTCAAAAGGAGAGGAGCAAAGTCCTTTGGATACCATTTTGGCAATTGTTCACGAATTAAATCAAACGAAATCTACTTTCAAACTGAATCATTTTAAGAATTTAAACGAAATTCAGCAAGTAACGTTGGAATTGAAAGAATCATTCAATCAATAATTTATTTTGGAAAAAGAAGATTTACAAATTTCGATAATTATTGCGGTTTACGAACGTCAAGATGAATTGACAGAATTATTGTCAAGTTTAACAAAACAAACGGATAAGTCATTCGAAATTATCATTGTAGACGATGGTTCTACAAATAAATTGGATGTGGTTTGTGCTAAATTTGATTCTCAATTAGATCTTCATTATTACTACAAAACAAATTCAGGTCCAGGAAAATCGAGAAACTATGGTATGGAAAAAGCGAATGGAAATTATTTCATTTTCTTAGATTCTGATACCATTATTCCATCAACTTATATCGAATCTGTAAAAAAGGAGTTGATAACTAATTTTGTTGATGCTTTTGGTGGACCAGATGATGCAGATGAATCGTTTACAGATTTGCAAAAAGCCATTACGTTTTCGATGACTTCTTTTCTGACAACAGGTGGAATTCGTGGAGGTAAAAAACAAATAGGTAAATTTCAACCACGTAGTTTTAACATGGGGATTTCTCGTGTAGCCTATGAAAAAACGGGAGGATTTGCAGATTTACGTGTTGGAGAAGATCCAGATTTATCGATGCGTTTATGGGAAAATGGTTTTGACACTCGTTTGTTTCAAAATTCGAAAGTGATTCATAAACGTAGAACTTCCTTGAAAAAATTTGCTAAACAAGTCTATCAATTTGGGGTTGCTCGACCAATTCTTAATCGACGTCATCCAAAATACATCAAACCAACTTTTTGGTTTCCGAGCTTATTTTTTGTCGGAACAATAGCTGCTTTTCTTTTGTTAGTATTGAGTTTTATCGTTCCAGCGTATAAATTTATCCTGCAACTTCCTTTTGTTTTGTGGTTAATTTATATGTTTTTAATCTTTATATTTTCAACCATACGATTCAAATCTGCGATTGTAGGTTTACTATCTATTCAAACGACTTTAATTCAATTTTTTAATTACGGATATGGATTTTTAGAAAGTCAATTCAAATTAAATCTACTTAAGCAAAATCCTGAAAAGGCTTTTCCAAGTCATTTTCATATTGATTAATTTTTGACTTATTATTCTGGGTATAAATTATGTTTATTCAGATAAAATGATGAGTTGAAAACCTTCTATCATGAATTTGTTTCATAGAATAGTTTTTATTTTAGGCATTTATATCACTTCCAATTAATCTTTACGGGTAGTCTCTTAAAAATTTTGTAATTTTGCACACTTAAATTATAGTAATGCGTACGAAATCGACTGGGAAAAAGAAAATAAATGTAATTACGTTAGGGTGTTCTAAAAACGTATATGATTCTGAAGTATTAATGGGACAATTGAAAGCAAATGGAAAAGAAGTAGTTCATGAGCAGTCAGGAGAAATTGTTGTGATTAATACATGTGGTTTTATTGATAATGCGAAAGAAGAAAGTATTGATACAATTTTAGACTATGTACAACGTAAAGAAGACGGTTTAGTAGAAAAAGTTTTTGTGACAGGATGCTTATCTGAGCGTTATAAACCAGATTTATTAGAGCAAATACCAGATGTTGATCAATATTTTGGAACACGTGAGTTACCATTGTTATTAAAAGCTTTAGGTGCAGATTATAAACACGAATTAGTAGGGGAGCGTTTAACGACTACACCTCGCCATTATGCGTATTTAAAAATTGCCGAAGGTTGCGATCGTCCATGTTCATTTTGTGCAATTCCCTTGATGCGTGGTGGAAACGTTTCTCGTCCAATCGAAGATTTAGTTACGGAGGCAACTAAATTAGCGAAAAATGGAACAAAAGAATTGATTTTAATCGCACAAGATTTAACCTACTACGGATTAGATATCTATAAAAAACGCGAATTAGCAAGTCTTTTAAAAGAATTGGTAAAAGTAGAAGGGATCGAGTGGATTCGTTTACATTATGCTTTTCCAGCTGGATTCCCAGAAGATGTTTTAGATGTAATTCGTGAAGAACCTAAAGTATGTAATTATTTAGATATTCCTTTGCAACACATATCGACAAACATTTTGAAATCGATGCGTCGTGGAACAACAAAAGAAAAAACGAATGCTTTATTAGAAGCTTTCCGTTCTAAAGTTCCAGGAATGACCATTCGTACGACGTTAATTTGTGGTTATCCAGGAGAAACGGAAGAAGATTTCCAAGAAATGAAAGAGTGGGTTCAAGCTCAAAAGTTCGATCGTTTAGGATGTTTTACTTATTCTCATGAAGAAAATACACATGCTTATAATTTAGTGGACGATGTACCAGAGGAAGTAAAACAACAACGTGTGGAAGAAATTATGGAGATTCAATCTCAAATTTCTTACGATTTGAACCAAGAAAAAATCGGTCAAACATTTAGAGTGTTGATAGATCGAAAAGAAGGTGATAATTTTATTGGTCGTTCTGAACATGATTCGCCAGATGTTGACAACGAAATTTTAATTTCTGCAGTAGATACTTATTTACCAATTGGTGATTTTGTTAATGTAGAAATTATCGAAGCGTATGAATTCGATTTAATAGGTAAAGTAATTGATTAACTCAATCTATATAACAATAAGAAAACCACTCGATTGAGTGGTTTTTTTATGTTTAGTATAAAACAATTTAATAATTGATTTTATAAAATCATTTCAGGGATTTCTCCTTCAATAATTAATTTTCCTTCAGTTGCATTTTTAATTTCTTCTACCGAAACACCTGGTGCGCGTTCTAATAATTTGAATCCACCTTCTGGTAAAATTTCTAACACAGCTAATTCTGTCACAATTTTTTTAACACAATTAATTCCTGTTAAAGGTAACGTACAACTTGGTAGTAATTTAGATTCTCCTGCTTTGTTTACATGTTGCATGGCAACAATAATATTATCTGCAGAAGCGACTAAATCCATTGCGCCTCCCATTCCTTTTACCATTTTTCCTGGAATCTTCCAATTTGCAATGTCTCCATTTTCAGAAACTTCCATTGCGCCTAAAATAGTTAAGTTAATTTTTCGAGCTCTAATCATTCCAAAACTCATTGCCGAATCAAAAAAGGCTGAACCAGGTAAAGTGGTGATTGTTTGTTTACCAGCATTGATAAAATCAGGATCTTCTTCACCTTCAGTAGGGAAAGGTCCCATTCCCAATAATCCATTTTCTGATTGCAAAACAACATTTACATTTTCAGGAATATAATTGGCAACCAATGTTGGAATTCCGATGCCTAAATTCACATAATATCCATCTTTAACTTCTTTCGCAATACGTTTTGCAATTCCATTTTTATCTAACATTGCTTTTATGGTTTAGGTTGAACAGTTCTATTTTCAATTCGCTTTTCGTATTTTTCTCCTTGTAAAATACGATTCACATAAACACCTGGTGTATGAATTTGATTTGGATCAAGTTCACCGACTTCCACCAATTCTTCCACTTCAGCAATGGTAATTTTTCCACACATCGCAGCTGGATGATTAAAATTGGCAGTTGCACCACGGAAAACTAAATTTCCTGCTGTATCACCTTTCCAAGCTTTAACTAATGCAAAATCTGGTTCGAAAGCATATTCTAACAAATATTCTTTTTCGATTCCATGAAACGTGAATTTTCTAATTTCTTTTCCTTCAGCGACTTCAGTTCCAACTCCTGCAGGCGTAAAAATTGCAGGCATTCCATAACCGGCAGCCATCAATCGTGTAGCTAAAGTTCCTTGCGGAATTAATTCTACTTCTAATTCACCAGAAAGCATTTGGCGTTCGAATTCTGCATTTTCACCAACATAAGAAGAAATCATTTTTTTGATTTGTTTTCCTTGCAATAATAATCCTAAACCAAAATCATCAACACCAGCATTGTTACTAATACAAGTAAGGTTGTTGATTTTTTTGTTGACTAATCCCTGAATCAAATTTTCAGGAATTCCAGAAAGTCCAAAGCCTCCAACAGCAAGCGTCATTCCGCTTTCTACACCTTGTAGTGCTTCTTCGATGCTGTTTACTTTTTTGTTTATCATTTTTGTTGTGTTTGATTGAGTATATTTCTATACGCTAAAGATAAATAAAAACCTCTCATATTTCAATTATCCGTTATAATAAATCTTGTGAAAAGATAAAATTTAGCCACTTTATTAGGTCTTTTTCTGTATTCGTACAAATGAAAAAATTCAAAACCATAACTATTTTACATAATCAAATAAACCCAAATTCTCTTAATTGATTAGATGGAATTTAGAATTCTTTTTACACGAAATATTTTGCTGTAATTTTTTAAAACTTTACTTCAATCATTAGTTTTTAATCTATTATTGAATACAAAAAATAAAATCCATTCAGAATAAAATTATATATTTGGATTAAATAAAATTTCCTGCTGTTTGACTTATGGAAATTCGATACTTGATTTATTCAGCGATTAAAAAAACGAAAAAATGGAACAAAAAGTACAAAATCGAGTAATCGAAAACATCTTTTTTTCTAATTTTTTTTTAATTCTACTTTCAATAGCTTTGAATATTGAAACGAATATTAAAATTGGTTTACCACTTAATTCGATAGCGTATTATTCTTTTATTAGTTCCATCACGGTTTTATTTTATTTGTACGCTTATCGTGTTCCAAAACAAGTAAAAGCATCTCAAAATCCTCGTATTCAATTCTATATTGATCACCGAAAAAATATTCGATATTTTACTTATTTTTTACTTGTTGTCGCTTTTTGTTCAGGCTCAATTTTGGCAATCAGATGTTTACCAAATTATGATATTTTATCTTGGAAATGGTTTTTTGTTTTATTCTTTACAGCATTGTTGTCTTTCGGTTATTATGATTTGAAATTGGGAATTTCGTTGAGAAAAACGATGTTATTGAAACCTTTTTTAATTGGTTGGACATGGGCAATTACGACTGTTTTTTTACCTGTTTTATTCTTGATGTTAAAAAATAAAACACATTATATGATCGATGCAAAATTCTATTTTCTATTTTCTCAGACTTTTATGTATTGTGTTGTAAATGCAATTTTGTTTGATTTGAAAGATTATGAAGACGATAACAATCGAAATTTGAAAACATTTGTAGTGAAATATGGTTATCATTTTACATTAAATCGTATCATTTTACCTTTGATCTTTTTAGGTTTTTTAAGTTTTGTCCTTTTTGGTATTTGGTATGATTTGCCATTGCATCGAATTTTATTTATGTTAATCCCGATAATTTGTTTGGCAATTTTTGCAGTGAGACTTCATCGTCCAAAACCTATTTTGTATTATTTAATTGCGATTGATGGAATGATTTTTTTCAAAGCAATTTGTGGAATTTTAAGCGTAATTTTATTTGAATAATGAATTACAATTTTATTGCACCATATTATCATTCGTTGAGTCAGTTGTTTTTTTTGAATAGGCAACATCAAGCTCATTTTTTGATTTTAAAACATTTAAAAGATGGTGACAAAATTCTGTGGATAGGAGGAGGAGCTGGAAAGTTTATTTCAGCGTTAGAACAACACAACTTGAAATTAGAAATAGATTATATTGATTTTTCTTTTAAAATGATTGATTTAGCAAAAAAAGTAAACACAAGTAATTTGAAAATCAATTTTATTGTTTCAGACATTTTTGAATTTAAAACGTCAAAAAAATACGACGTAGTGATGACCACTTTTTTATTTGATCATTTTTCTCAGGAAAGAGCAGAAAAATTAGTTGATCAATTGAATGATAATTTGAAGCCTAAAGGAATTTGGTTTTATGTAGATTTCACTCAAGATCAAAACGGTTGGCAGAAAATAATAACAAACTTTATGTTGAGATTTTTTAGAATTGCTATAGGTTTAGATATAACTCAATTACCCAAAATGCAACAAGTTTTCGCTAAAAGATATGAGAATATTGATAGTCAATTTTTTTTCAAGAAGTACATCGAAAGTAACGTTTATCAAAAGAAATAAAAAAAGCGATTCTTGATTGAATCGCTTTTTTTATTTTACATATAATCGGTGTCTAATTTTCCTTTTTTGAACTGAATAATATTTAGTTTATTCATTGCCCAGATACATGGATACATCGGATCGAATTCCCATTTTTTAACGGCGAAATTAGGACGTCCACCAAATTTATGGTGATTGTTGTGCAAACATTCTCCCCACATTAGCCAGTCTATCGGCATTAAATTTGTAGAAGTGTCTCCAACATCGTAATTACGGTAACCTAATTTGTGTGAAAACCAATTGATGATTACACCATGTAATGGACTCATCAAAGCTTGTAGTGGAATAAACACAAAATACGTCCATAACGGTGCATCGACTGCTATATAGATTAAAATGTAAATAATTACCCAAGCTAATCTCACCGCATTATTTCCTGCGAAAGCATCCCAAGATCTCCAAGCTGGAACCCCTTTTTTGAACTTTTCTAAAACTTGTGCTTTATCATGATCAATTTCGTTATAAACAAGTCGAGTTCTCCACATCATTGCAAAGAAGTTAGGATCATATTGTGGTGAATGAGGATCTTTTTCTGTGTCGGCATACGCGTGGTGATGTCTATGCATAACACCGTAAGTATATGGACTTAGATAAGATGAACCTTGAAATATCCAAGCTAAAACATGAAATATTTTTTCCCATGTTTTAGACATCGTAAACATTGCGTGAGAAGCATATCTGTGATGAAAAAAAGTTTGGAAAAATAAAGAAGCATACCAATGTATGATGAAGATAATGATTACTGCTGTCATTACTAATTTTAAAATTTCTACAAATATAGGGTTTTGTATTGTGTTTTGGACTAATCAATATCATAGATGTTAAATAATATTGGATTATTTATAATGAAAAAAAACATGAAATACTCTTCATCTAAAAGATTTACCTATTTAATTTTAAACGATCAGATTCTTAGTAGAAAAATATATGATTTGAATAAAAATAAAAAAGACTATTATTTTATTTTTTAACTAATAATTTTCAGAATAGTTATAGACACACAATGGTTTAGCTAATCGTTAGGTTTTAATTACCATAAAAAGTAAGGCTGTTTTTTCAAGAAATTTGAATAAGCTTTATATTTAATGATTAAAAATTAATGAAATTATTATTAAATATTTTTTTTATAAATTAAAATTATTATGGAGTGACTTAAATCATGTTAATATTTTTAATTTTATTAATTAAAGACTTTTCAACATTTTATCCGTTTATTAAATGGATAAAATATTGAAAAGTATTGCTATGTAATTCATGTTGCAAATTAGGGTTATTCTATTTTATACCTTTGCATTGGTTTAGTTAATAATAAATTTATGAAAAAAGTTTTACTTGCAATAGCATTTGCTCTACCTACGGCTTATGTTATGGCTCAAGTTGGAATTGGAACAAGTGATCCTAAAACAACATTAGATGTTACAGCTGTTAAACCTACTGGGAATCTGGAAACAGTGGAGGGAATTTTAATACCACGTGTAGATAGAGAAAGAGCGCAATCTATGAGAAATATAGAAAAATCTACTATGATTTTTGTAAATGATTTTACTACAGGAACTACAGGAACACAAGAAGATATAGCTAAAAATATTGATGCTGAAGGCTTTTATTACTTTGATGGTACTGTTTGGGTAAAACTATCTTCTGGAAATGCTAATCCAAGCTTCTTTTATATGCCATCAGTTTTACTACCAACACTTATTTCTGATGAACGTTTAACCACTCCAAATTCAGGATATAAATTCAATGATACAGAAAAGGTATATGAGGTGGATTTATATAAGTTATTCAAAGATCAATTTGGGACGCCAATTTCAGTAAGTAATTCTCAATCGAATTTGAATGGGTTTATTTTAGAAGCAAATGAATATGACTATTTTATTACATTTGCTGATAAAACAGTTTTTAATTTAGGTGATGGAACAAATCCTTCTACTGTAGAGATTTCTCCTGAAGGTATATTAAAATATAAAATATTACCTGAAGCGATTATTAGAAATGGTTCCTTTATGAATGTTGTATTAAAAGTTAAATAATCTTTTGAATTCAAATATCATTAGAAAGAATTGTTTAATGCTAAATAATACAAAATGAAAATCATACATAAATTAAAATATACACTTCTGTTACTTTTTGGTATGTTCCAAATGGTTTCAGTAAAAGCTGCCTTTAATGAAGATTTTAGTTCATCTTCATTAAAATTGCCTGCAATGTTTGTATCAAAAGTTGCGATTGATTACAAATATTTTAACACAAATAATAGATTAAATGCTTTAAATAATGTAGTTGTATCACCAACAAAAAAAATAGATGATTCGGATAGTTGGTGGAAATGGAAGTCAAATGTAAATCAAGATGATTCTGTGCTGCTAAATACTTCAATTGAAGGAGTAGTTAAAGCAAATGACGATCATTTTACTTTTCAATATTCTACCTTTAATATTGCATCAAATGATACTTTTGACGGTAAAACAGAGGCGTTAATACTTACAGGTGCTCATCAAAATGCGACAATTTCACCATTAGGAGTTTGGCCATTAGGAATTAAATTAGATGCAACAACAGGTGAAATTACGATTGCTCCAGGTACTTCTTTACCTAAAGAGCCGTTGATGTATAATTTATGTGTCTTCAATTCTTCTACTTGTAGTACTGCAAATATTACGTTTGATAATCAATCTGTTTCTATTGATAAAAATGATATGTTCTCTCTTTCGAGTGAAATTTCAACTATTTGTT
Organism: Empedobacter sp. 225-1; assembly: GCF_030328185.1. Classification (NCBI taxonomy): domain Bacteria; kingdom Pseudomonadati; phylum Bacteroidota; class Flavobacteriia; order Flavobacteriales; family Weeksellaceae; genus Empedobacter; species Empedobacter sp. 225-1. Next base: position 24,271 of record NZ_JACALO010000030.1, read on the forward strand.
ATTCAGGTAATGCACAAAGTAGAGTTGTAAAATACACATTAAAAAATATTTCAGGTAGAGCAATTAAAATATCAGGAGAATCTAAAGGATCTGGTGTTAATAACAAAAAAATTAGATTTGTAGGAGGAAATATAAATGTAAATTCATTACGCGTTATTTCTGGTGATATGCGTTTTACTGGAGCATTAGGATATGTTGGTCCTAAGACTTTTGCTATAGATGAAGAGGTCGTTTTCGAATTGTCCTTTAAGAGGTCTACTGATGCTGAAATTTCTGGTGAATTAGAAATGAGATATGGGAATTCTTCTGCTTCTGGGCAAATGGTTAATCCCGATTTTCGTTTAAACGTTTCTAATAAAATTTCTAGGATACCTGATAAACAAAAAAATTTCACAAAAGTACTAAATCCAGAAGGATCATATACAGTAGACCAAGCATCTGGTTTAACTGATGCAATTGTAAATTTCAAATTTTATGACCCTTCTGGTAAAGAGGTTGCTGGAGATAGCCCAATTGATATGAGTTTTGAAGGTATTTTAAATTACTCGTATAGTAAAGTATCTGCATCAGGTTGTGAAGGTGAAAGAGGTTATATAAGTTTTTCTAAAACTGATATCGAATTACCAGATCCAGGTAAAATATCTTTGTCAGAAGGCGAAGACGAAGACTCATTATTAGAATCAATAGACATATGTTTTGATGATAATGATAAAGAATTTAAAATTTATAATAATCAAGATGGTAAAGGTACTCTTGTAGCATTAGGACCTGCTCATTATGCCTTAAAATATTCGTGGGAGTCTAGTTATGATGAAGGGTTAACTTGGTATCCGTATGAAGATAACGGAAATGCTAACACAGAAACTGATTCTGGTTCAAAATCAATGACTTTAAAAGGTGTTCAAAAATCATTTTGGTTAAGACGTAAAGCGCATGAAAGACCAACAGGAACACGACCTAATAATTTTGCATATTCTAATGTAGTTAAAATTAATGTACAAAAAAATGAAGTTACAATAGCAGGCGGAACACAATTTTCACGTCCATTGTTTGCAGTAAATTCACCAGAGAGTACTAATAATCATTTTCTAATACCGTCAATTACAACTAAGTATCCTAGTACAATTGAGGTTTTTGATATGAATGGTGTTAAAATTGAAAATAATCGATTCGATTTTACAAAAGAAGGAACCTATGTTTTTACTGTTGTAGCCACTTCTACAGGAGCAAATGGAACTGTGAAAGATTGTGTTAGTTATGCTACAATTACTTTAAATGTATATGATCTTGCAAAATGTCGTGTGGTTACAGAACGTGTTGTTGCAACTGCAGCTCCTTCGGGAAGTGGTTGGGGTACAACTTTAGCAGGAGTGGTTACAAATAAAGAATTGGCCTATGATAATGATTTGTCAACCTATTCTACGATTTCATCTGTAGTTGCTTTACTTGGTTTAGGTACGACTTGGCAAAATATTTATTTTGATCATGTTGTTCCAGCAGGTACACCTTTAAAGGTTAAATTAGGACAAGAGTATAGTGGATTACAACTTGGTGGAGGTATAACAGTAGTTGGTTTAGATGAAAAAGGAAATTCAATTGGACCTATTAAATCTGTTGGTGAAGGTGCTTTACTTGATTTGTTAGTAGGTGATAATGTATTTGAATATACCTTTGTACCAACAAATGCACGTGGTAAAGCAGTCGCTTACAAAGGAGTTCGTGTTATTGTGGGAAGTTTATTAGCTGTCGCAAATAATGCTGTATTATATGGAGCGTATTACGAAAAAGATAGAGTTTTAGCAGAAAACGAAACAGTTCCTGAGGAAACTATTTATGCGAAAGGTGCAAAGTTACCTGCATCTAACACTCAACCAAATAAATTGAAATATATTGTACCAAATTCTCCAGAAGATATTGTCGTTTTAACTCCTCAAAATGAAACAACAGGAATTAAATTAAACAATTACGTAAATGACGTGACTTGGGGAGTAGAAGACGCTGGCTTAGGTGTTGCAACATCATTATCATCAGTTGTTTATCCATATTTAGCGGTAGACGAAGATCCTTTTACTTATGCTATTTTTAACAAAACAGTTGCTGCTCTTAACCGACAAAAATTGACGGTTAACTTAAGAAATACTGCACGTCCAGGTGATGAATTAGAGTTAATCATGACGAGTGAAGGAGTAAATATATTATCGCTTGATTTAGGAGCTAGCTTTAAAGTTCAACGTTACATGGATGATATACCTGTAGGACCTGTTGTTGCAAGTAACCAATTTAAAGTAATTAACCTTAATTTGTTTTTATTTAAAAATCCAATTCCACGTTTTAGAATTACAGGAATCGATCAACCTTTTAATAGAGTAGAGATTACTTATTTTAGTCTTGTTCAAGCAAACTTAGGTAACTATACTTATTTACATGATATTTCGATTGTTCCTCAATCTGTCTTTGGAAACACAATAGATGTCAATAAGACATTAGAGATTTGTGCAGCAGATTTGATAAAGATCAAAAAACCTTCAGTGTGTACTGATTTTAAACTAAATTTTGTATTAGGAGAAATTGTCGAACAAGAAGTTTTTGATTATGATGAAAACGGACAATTAGTTTCTAAAATTGTAAAGAGTTATAAAGAATTAGAAGGAGAATCAAATCAACTAAAAGACAATGTAGTAACTCGAGTTCATGAAGACGCAAATACTGCTTATTATGAAATCAAAAAATTATATGAAATTAATAATCCTAATCAAATTTTATTAGTTAAAGTACAAGCTGTACAAAATGGACAAGATTATGGTGCTCCACAATATATAAGAGTTGAACTAAAAAATTGTCTTGATAGTATGGTAAATCCAGTAATTAATTTAGATACGAAAGATTTAATTAATATTAAAGATTTTTCTGCTTCAAATTAGAATTAAATTATAAGGCTATATTTTTTTCATAAAAATAGATAGCTATACTTAAAAACCAGATTAATTTAAATTAATCTGGTTTTTTTTAAAATCAATGATATAAACCTATTATCTGAATCTAAATATTGGTAGAAAACTCAACAATTTGCTGAGCAACAAGTTTTAATTTAGGAGTTTTCGAACTTGTTCTTTTTTTTACTCGATCTTCATACAACTCGATTTTGATTTCCTTAATTCCTTTTGGAATAGTATAGGTTTCTTCTTTCGAATAGTTATAGCCTCTTACATTAGCCCCTTCTTTTCCTGCGACATAAACGATTTCTACATAATATTTTAATAGGATACTATGTTCAAGTGACTTCTCTTTTTCGAAACGAATTTTTCTTACTTTATGTATAGAATGTCCACCAGAATTAATATTTCCTTGCAGTGAAAACCTTAATTTTTTTTCATTCTTTTCGTGCATTACAATCGCAGGTTCTAAACGTTGTGTAATCGTTACAAAATTCGTTTTTTGATACTTTCTACCTGTTTCAGGATCTTGTGCAGTCACTATTTTTGGTGTAGCTAAGATGGTTTCAACCTTTAATTTGGTTTGAGCAGAGCAACCGACAAAGGCGAATAAAATAATGATATAATGCCATTTCATTTTTGTTTTAAAAATACTGCATAAAAACTATTTAATTCATCACTGCTTTTAGCTATATTGAATAAAAAATCGCTTGATTAAAGAAATGAAGCGATTTTTTAAAATTGTAGTTTTAGTTAATAAGAATCAGTTAGTAATCTTATTGCGAATGTAAATGGTGATGAAATTTCTGTTTTATAACGACAAAGTTGAGAAATTTTGGCACCATATAATATCCCTATTTATAGTTATTTTTTAAGGTTTTGAAATTAAACCATATTCTATTGCAGTGGTAATTGCCGAACTTAGGTTAGAAGTCTTGAACTTTTCGATCAAGTTTTTTCTATGACTATCAACTGTATGCGTACTGATAAATAATTTTTCTGCAATTTGTTGAGTCGTTAATCCTTGCGCTGCTTCAATCATAATTTCTTTTTCGCGTCGTGTAAGTTTCGGAATGGTATTCAACCCATCTTTTTCCTTTTTACTCAATACATTTTTTGTTTGTGAACAAAGAAATTTCTTTCCATCAAAAATTGAGTTGATTCCTTCTAAAATTTCATCAACAGAAGCATTTTTCTGAATATATCCCGAAGCACCTTCTTCCAAACAACTATTTATCACCGCATATTCGTTATGTACACTTAACATGATGATGTGCATTGCGGGGTATTTTTTCTTTATAGGTTTTATCAATTCAATACTATTGGTATCCGAAAGATTGATGTCTAATAAAAGAATATCAATTTCAGTTGATTTTAACGCTTCTTGTAATTGTTGAGCAGAAGTGTAACAATCCACAACTTGTAAATTAGATTGATAACTTAAAATATTTCGTAATCCTTCTGATAATAAAGGGTGATCGTCTGTAATTGCTATATTAATCATAAATTATTGTTTAGGAAATTGGAACTCTATAGTGGTTCCTAAATCGATTTCTGAGTGTATATTTAAATGTCCTTTTAAAAACTGAATACGGGATTGAATGTTATGCAAACCTGCTGATTGTGTGAGTTTAGTATTGTTTACATCAAAACCTTTTCCATCATCTTCAACCGTTACAGTATAATTGGTATCATCTTCGACAAATTGTATAATTATTTGTTCGGCTTTAGCGTGTTTTATGGCATTGTTCACCAACTCTTGAATAATTCGGTACACCAATAATTGATTTTCTTTGTTTAATGAATTGGTAAATCTCAAAAATTGAACATCAATATCCAATTGTTCGTTTGCCATACGAATGGCATATTCTTTTAAAGCTTCTTCCAATCCATATTTCAGTAACAAATCGGGCATTAAATTATGTGCAACGCGGCGCAATTCATCGACAGCTCCATCCAATTGATGAATAGATTTTTCCATGTCTATTTTTGAGTTTTCGTCAATTTTTTCATTCAAATGAGTTAACTGAATTTTAGTTCCCGAAAGTAAACCACCCAAACCATCATGTAAATCACGAGCAAGACGAGTACGTTCTTGTTCTTGACCATCGAGAAGTGCTGTTAAAGTCGAAATCTTAGAATTTTGTCGTTCTTGTTCAATCTCCAAATTATGCAATTCTTCTCGTTGTTTTAAATGCTTATTTCGCTGTTTTAGTGCATAAAGTAATAAAGCAAGTAGGACGATAAAAACAACAATCGAAAAGATGTAATAGTTATTTAATTTATTTTTGAAATTAAGTTCTGCGATATAATTCACCAATTCGTCTTTACGATTTTTATTCTCTAAGTTAGATAGTTTTAAATTTTGTTGAGAAATGGTTAATTCTTGTGACCTTTTGTCCGCTTCTAAACGTGATAATTTTAATTGTTTTCGTTGGAAATTCTCGCTTAGCTTGGTGTTTTCTAACTCTTGTTTTTGCTGAATACCTAACGAATGCATCAATTGAATTTGTTGCTCTTTTTTCTCTGTTTCCAATTGCATGCGAATCATTTGTTGTTGCTGACGCTCTTTATCAAATTGAGCTTCTAAACGTTTACTGATTTGCGCTTGCTCGTTGTCATAGATTTCTTTGTACATCGATGTGTACAGCTTATGGAACCGCAGTGCTTCTTTAAAATTTCCTTCTTTAACTTCGATTTCGGATAAGCTTAGGTACAACGATTGTAAGATATTTTTGTCGGGAATAGCATTCTCATTGACTTTTATGACCGACTGCAAGAGATAGTTTTTAGCAGTTTGAATGTCATTTTTTTGTATTGCTAAATCAGCTAAAATTCCGTTTGCAGCAGCAACATGATTTGCTTGATCTGTTTCAATTCCTATTTCTTTTGCTAATTCTGCATAGGTTACAACTTTATTTTGATAGGTTTTTGGATAAAAATTAAGGTAAAGATTCGCTAAATTGATTGCTACAAAAGATAAATCTGTAGGCGTTATCATCTCTTTTTTATTCTTGTAATAGGTATCAATCGCTTTGGTGTAATATTTTTCTGCTAAATCTCGGGTATAGATATTTTTTTTATTTTGCATAAACTTTTGCTCGTACATATAACCAATAGACATGTACGCAGCAAAAATGAGATTTGGATTATCTTGTTTTTTCGCTACTTGTAAGGCAAGTTTGCTGTATTTTTCTTGTAATTCATAATCATCCCAACGTGAATAAATACCCGTCAATTGATTATAAACCGATGTCATTCTTGTTAATACAACTGGTGTTTCTGGCGATTTATCAAAGAATTTTAATGCCTCAATAAAATTCTTAACCGCTTTTGCATCTTCATTATTTCGTAAATTTAGCCAACCTTCACAATATTTTACATAACCTTTTGTTGAATAGTCATTAGTGCGTCCACTATAGTAAATTGCTTTTTGTAAATCATGTTTAGAAGTCGTACTATTATTTTCAATTCGATTATTCATTGCAGAAATACAATACAAATAAGCGGCATGTTTACCATCTTTTAGCTTTTCTGAAGCAAGAATATTTTCTTTGAGAATAGCAAATGCTTTTTCTTTCTGATGATTAAAGAATAACGCTTGCGCATATTTTCCTGTAATTTCGTAACGTTCAGAAGAGTTTAGCTTTGTGTTATTATATTGATTTTCATAATTTGTCAATACCTCTTGTGCATTTATTATTCCACTTACAAGAAAAAAGAAGAGTAGAATACGTTTTTTTAGAAGATTTTTCAAAGCACGTGTACTTTTAGACATGATAGAAAATTATATTTTGTAAAGCGAATATAAAGCCTTTTCGTAAAATGAAATAATTAGAATAAAATCTATAAAGCCTTATAGGAACTGGTTTGAAGCTTATATCTATTATTTCTCGAACATAATTTGAAGTGTAAAAAACTCGCCTTTCTGAAGAATTCCATCTAAGTTTCGGTCAATAATTAATGTAATATGCACTTGATTGTTATCGTAGATATTCCAATCCATTTCAGCATCATATTGAAAAACACCTTTTAACGTCCATTTGTGAATATCCCATTGTCCAGAAGTTCCTGATTTTTCAACCCGTTTGTCTTTATTCGGAACGTAATACAAATACTGGTGTCCATCAAGCGATAAGAAAGGGTAGTGTAGCAATTGATTTTCTTCGGCAGCAAAGCCTGTACCAGCCTCAAAATATGGGATACTTTCTATTTCAGTTCCTTCATGTAAATTGATGTCAACCGAATGATCCGTTACCAATGCTTGCGCCGCATAAAATAAATTCTTTTTCTCTTGATAAGGCTTATTCAGATACTCGATACTAAATTCAGTAGGATTTAAGGTGATTGTTTGTTTTGTATCATAAATAGAGAAAACTTGATTGCCTTGCTTGATCACAATATTATCGGTGGTGTATTCTTGTGCATGTATAAAACAAGTAAGCAAACAGAAAACCGTAAGGAACATTGTATTTTTCATAGTCGTTGTAATTGATAGGCTAAAATTATCGTCTATTCTTGATAAAAAACTCACTATAATTATTGATTTACAGACTTTTTAAAACAATAAAAGCCAACCGATCGGTTGGCTTTTATTGTTTAATTATTTCGATTCATTTCTTTTATTCTGGCTTTGTTTCTATCGTCTAAAAGAGAGGCAACAGCCCAGATTGCAGCTGGTAACCATCCGAATAAGGAGATTTGTAAAACTAAGCAAATCACACCATGAATTATTTTTCCTCTTAGTATAAAGGATAACCATGGTAAGAGTACAGCTAATATGATCATTAAATTTTATTTTTAGAATTCATAATTTCGTTATAATACAATACAGAAACTTTTTCTGAAGTTGCGTGCACATCATTTTCGAGCAATGATTGCGCCACTTTTTCTGCTTCAATCGATTTGTATTTGGAGAGATTTCCAACCAAAAAAGGATTAAACAAAGGTAATATCTTAGCGCTGATATTTTCAGCCAAACGATATTCGACTCGATTGCCAATCAACAAAGAAGGGCGGTATAGAAACAGCTGTTTCACATTTTCATGTAGCAAAGCTTTTTCTGCTTCCCCTTTCATTTTGAGATAAAAGTTAGAGGTTGTAGCATTTGCACCAACCGAAGAAATATAATGAAACTTTGTCAACCCTTTTTTATTTCCTAATTGTGCAAATTGTACTGGAATATCTATTTCAATTTTACGATAGGCATGCAGATCAGGCGTTTTCTTACGTGTTGTTCCTAAGCAAGAAAAGATCGTATCAATTGTTTCGATATGATCTAAATTGATTTCTGAGTTGAAATCAGTTACAATCTCCATTATCTTCGGATGATTGAGCTGTTGAGGTTTGCGAACGATGGTAATTACCTTCGAATAATTAGGATCATTTAGTAACTTTTCTAAAAGCAACGAACCGATCAAACCTGTACTTCCTAAAATCAATGCCGTTTTATTCATGAACTAAATATTCATCAACAACCAATACCATGCACCATTTACGTCACCTTGTTCCAAAAGTTTTGCAGCTACTTGATGACGTACCTCAACCGACTTAAATTTCTCGATGTCTAAACGTTCTGTTAATTGTTCTTTGAAATGAAAAATCATTTCTTCTGTCGGTAATTTTTCTACATTTCCTAATTGACCTAAATTATTACCTGTTAAGTATTTAGAGTGCTTCACTTCATCTGGTAGTTGATCTATTCCTAAACCAACAGTACGGGTTGGTTTTTCAACTTCAAAGATTGATTCTGGAATGATACGGCAATAATAATCTCCACCCATACGCGCAACTAAATCCAAATCATAAGGGGAAACTTTATCATTTTCATCCAACAAGTTTTTGTGAATATGCAATCGCACTACTTCCGCAATAACTAAATTTGCTGCACCGGGTTGATCTGTTATCGAAATTACTTCGCGTACCTTACATTCTAATTGCACAGGCGATTCTGCAACGCGAGGAGGTTTTACCAATTCGGAAGGAAGTTCTGTAAAACCAGCTTTCACAAATTCGTTTACTCCTTTTGGGTATTCGACACTCGCCAAGGATTGTTGTTGTACAATATCATAATTTACAATATTAATCACACATTCTGGATGTTCCCAAATATTTTCTAACGTATGTTTTGTTGTTCCATCTCTCATTTTTCTTAACGGTGAAAAAACACAAATAGGTGGATTTTGTCCCATCATATTGAAAAAAGAAAATGGACTCAAATTTACATTTCCATCTTTATCCATTGTACTTGCAAAGCAAATAGGACGTGGAGAAATAGCATGTTTGAAAATATCATCGAACTGACTTGTGTTAGGTTCAAAGGATTTTGTGTGTTGCATAAATTGAGATTATTGGTTATAAAGATGAACAGAATTTACTAATTTTCCTAATCCTGTGACAGACATTTCGATATGATCATTTGGTTGTAGCCATTGTTCTTTGTAGTTAGGATTTTGGCGTTTTCCAGTTCCATTTAGTTCAAGAAAGCAACCTGTTCCAACTGTTCCAGAACCGATGATATCACCCGGATAAAGCTTCACGCCATAGGAAATTCGTTCGATGATTTCAGCAAATGTCCAATGCATATCTTTGAAATTACCTTGAGAAACTTCAACATCATTCACAGCACAGGTCATCGCTAAATCATAACAATTTCCGATATGACCATCTTTAGGTGCTACTTTGTAGCTTTCGATTTCATCTGGTGTTACCAAATAGGGACCAAACATTGACGCAAAATCCTTTCCTTTTGCAGGACCAAGGTTTAGTTTCATTTCATCCATTTGCAAAGCGCGGGCACTCAAATCATTCAGGATCATAAATCCACCGATGTATTCATCAGCATTTTCAGCTTTAATATTTATCCCTTCTTTTTTAATGACGATGGCAACTTCGAGCTCAAAATCCATTCGGTCGAAATGCTTCTCCATGGCAACTACTTTTCCAGGACCTTGAATCGCCTGATGATTAGAAAAATAGAAGACTGGAAATTGATCAAATTCAGGAATCATGTCTAAGCCTCTGTTTAAACGAGAAGTTTCGACATGTTGGCGAAAAGCATAGGCATCTCTAAAACTCGTGGGATGAGGTATAGGTGCTAAGATGTGAGGATTTGCTACAATAGCGTATTTGTGTTCATCACGTGAGATTTCCTTTGTAAGCTGTTGGCAGATTAAAAGTGAAAAATCATCATCAGCTAAAATATCAATTAGGGTAGTGGGTAAATTAGAATTAATTTTGGTCAAGTCATACACCGTATCTTGCCAAACAAGACCTACTTTTTCTTGTTGATTGTCTAAGAAAGTAACGAATTTCATTATTTGTTGTTTGAAAGGTGAAGATACAAAGATGATTTTAATCTGAAAATACTTTCTTTTAAACCTGTTTCATAACATGTTTAGTTGTTTAACAATATGGTTATCGAATAATTGATTTGGTTAAAATATAAGCTTGTTTAAACTTTCAGATAATGTATTTTAATTATTTATCTAATTTTCCTTTTTTAAAGATTAAAGAAAATGAAAATAATACGAGATTAAATAATTATATTTTCTGTTTCATCGTATACAAAACGTCTAATCACTAGTATATTTATTTTGTATCTGGTAATTTTTATCAAGAATTATAATTTCATAGGTAGTCTTCTTTAAAAAAATAGTAGGAATATCAGTATCAGTTAATACTTCATATACAGCTGTGGGTACACCATTTTGTTCAGCTTCACCTTTTCTGTAGAGCAATATCATTGCAGGATATGTTTTAATAAGATTCTTAGGAAGTATAATTTTTTTATATGCCTTAGATTTTTGAAGCAGAAGGGTAGTTCCTAGAAAGGAATTTGCAGGTTGAATGATAGAGATATCAGTTTCATAACTAGATGGATTACCTCTGAAAATGATACCCTTATCATTTATCAAAACAGTTGGAGTGGTTGTCGTGATTAATTTAGAAAGAGGTTGATTGTAACGACTTTCTCCTTTATCTGAATACTTATTTTGATCAATAGTAAAAGGATTAGTACCAGTTAACTCTGCTAAAATACCTGCCATAGACATGCCTCTACCGTTATTATCTCCTTCAAAAGCATGTCCTGCACCACAATAAATAAAATATTTACCATTGGTATTATTTTTCATAAAAGAATGGATATTCTTAGCTTGTGCAATCTCGCGATTTTTCCAGGGATCTTTGTCCCAATTATCTTTATCCGAAGCTTCATAACCAAATACTGTAAAACCTAAATCAAGCGCTTCTTTTATAAAGTTTCCAAAATTAGGCTCGGAAGTATAGAATCCACTTTCTACTGTTGCAAACTGTCTTTCATTTATCAATAAATCATCTAATGCTTCAAGACCTAAATAACGATATCCATTTGCGTAAAGATCCTTTAACAACGAAGTTGCAAACCATCTATGACTTGCATTATGATGCAGTTCATTTAGTATGACAATTTTTTCATTTTTACTTCTATCAATAATATAATCTTTTGCAGAAACAGCTTTACTGTTATGAAAAAATACAGAATCAAAAGGGGTTAGTTTTATTTCTTTTAAATCTGGACGTTGTTCATTCCAAGTTTTAAGGGCTTTACTGTAACTTCCTTGAAAAGCAAAGTCTGTAGCTGCTAATTGTAACGCAAAAGTATTTTCACTACTGTTTATTTTTGATTGTATATCTTCTGTAAACTTATAAGGGAGGTCTTGTGCTTGAGCAAGCTTTAAACTCAGAAAGAATAACAAAGAAAATAGTGAAATACGATTAGTAGTAATATTTTTCATATTCAATAGAAATAAAACATATATAGATTTTACTTTACTTTAACCAATTCTACACGTCTATTTTTTGCTTTATTTTCTTCAGTATCATTTGCTACCAATGGTTTTTCGGCTCCATATCCTATGGCAGATAAACGTGTTTTATCAATGCCTAAAGCAATTAGTTTTTGCATTACAGTATTTGCACGGTCGTTAGATAGTTTTTTGTTATGTTTAGCATCTCCAGAATTATCAGTATGCCCTTCAATTGATATTTTCATTGTGTTATCTTTCTTTAAGGCATTTGCAATTTCAGTCACAATCTCATCACCTTCTTGCGTGATTTTTGCTTGATCAACATCAAAATTTATATATAAAATAGATTTTCCATTCTTAGTCAAATCATTAGCAATATCGTCTGCTGTTACTTTGGTAATCGTCTGCTTAAAGTTTGCTTCTTGTAGTACATTAAGCGAAGCACCAGCATTGTTAGAAAGGTATTGTATATATACATTTCCTTTATCTTTTGTGCGTAATACCCAAAACTTCATATTTTGTCCAGCGTATCCCATATCGCCTTCACCTCCTTTATTTGGATCTTGTTTATTGTAACGCTCATATTCTTCTTTGGTTATTTCACCATCAAACACTTTAACAGCCCCGATAGATTGTAAATAATCAGCCATACTCTTTTCAAAGAAATGTTGCGAAAATTCTTCTCCTTGTTTAGGTGAAACAAAAGTTTTATATAATTTTCCTTCAAAAGGAGTCATAACACCGTTAATAGGAAAAAAACATATGTCAAATTCTTTTACCAAAGGTTTGTTCATTTCTTGTAAACCTTGCGAAAGATTTATGAAAGGAAAATCTCCAATATCAGCTGTCGAAAATGGAATTTTGTTGATGTCAAATCCCTTATCAGCAATCGTGTTTTCTTGATTCTGATTAGTATCTACTGCAACATTATTCGTTTTCTTTTCTTCTGTTTTGTTGTTACAAGAAACAATCAAAGTAGCTGCAATCGCTACAATAAATAGTTTATTCATCGCTGTTCAAATATTAATTTTATAGTATTATTTGAGATAAAAATACTATAAATTATTATCATACAGCTATTTATTTACGTAATTGTTTTAATCTTTAAAGTCATCCTCTTTTTTATTTTATGAATATTGAATTCACATGCCTTACGGGGAAGAGCATCCAAAAAAAAATTTGAAATTAAAAATTTGAAATTAAAAGGAGGAGCCACGGTATGGCTCAGGTATTCCTTTTCTTTATTTTCATTTCTTCCTTTCATTTTTTTATTCATTACTTATCTATTTTTATTGTCGGTATTCATATGCCCTTCGGGGAAGCTCATCCAAAAAACGAAACAAAAAAGATGCCGACAGTAGTCTCTCAATGATTCAACTAACTAAATTATTTCCATAAAGTTGGCAACTCGCTTTGCTCAAACACTCCAACTTTTTTTATTCCAATAATTTTGAGTTGAATTGCATTTCGATACTAAATCGTCGGTTTTTTAATTCCTGTTTCTATACTAAAATTCAATTTTAATACGGGCACTGAGGCACTCGAAGTGCAGAATCCCATTCAATATGTCATTTCGAGGTATCGAGAAATCTCTTTCTTTCATTTTTTAAGCGCAAAAAACGAAACAAAAAACGCTTGGCTGTAAACCTCTCTACTAAAAATGTTTTCATTCCACTAAAGATTTTAAAAACCCTACGGGCTAAAACCTTTTTAACGTTGCATTCAACCATTTTCTTAACGTGAGAGTTTTAATGCCAGTTTCTACGTCCTTTTTCTATATTAAAATTCGTTATCATTTCGATTCTAAATCGTCGGATTTTTTTAATTCCTTTTTCAATATTCAAATTCACCTTTAATAAGGAATTAAAAACCGTTATTGCTGACAAGTTGATATTGCTGTAAATAAGAGTGTTAAAGCCGACATACGATTTGCAGAGGAGATTCAATCCATTGGATGAGAAACTGAAATAAATTCAGTTTGACAGATTACATTTCAAATACTTATTACTTTTTACATAATACATACTACTTTTTACTTAATACTTATTACATTGTACATCTAAAATCGTTTACATACATTCTACTGCCACTATGTTGCCTTTATCTTGCCTTGATGTTGGGAGTATCCTGCCATTTGGAATTGTCTATATTTTACGGTTAACTTTTTTATTCTTATTAATATTCAAATTCTTTTTTACCAATGAATTTTGTCATTCTGGGCTTGTCTCAGAATCGCATTCAATATGTCATTTCGAGGTATCGAGAAATCTCTTTCTTTCATTTTTTAAGCGCAAAAAACGAAACAAAAAACGCTTGGCTGTAAACCTCTCTACTAAAAATGTTTTCATTCCACTAAAGATTTTAAAAACCCTACGGGCTAAAACCTTTTTAACGTTGCATTCAACCATTTTCTTAACGTGAGAGTTTTAATGCCAGTTTCTACGTCCTTTTTCTATATTAAAATTCGTTATCATTTCGATTCTAAATCGTCGGATTTTTTTAATTCCTTTTTCAATATTCAAATTCACTTTTAATAAGGAATAAAAAAAACGTCATTGCTAAAGAGTATTGATTGCTGTAAATAAGAGTGTTAAAGCCGACATACGATTTGCAGAGGAGCTTTAATCCATTGGATGAGAAACTGAAATAAATTCAGTTTGACAGATTACATTTCAAATAGTTATTAGTTTTTACATCTAAAATCGTTTACATACATTCTACTGCCACTATGTTGCCTTTATCCTGCCTTCATCTTGCCTTGATGTTGGGAGTATCCTGCCATTTGGAATTGTCTATGTTCTATGGTTAACGTGATACGTTTTTTTTCTTTCTTGCTGTCACATTGAGTAAATTTTCGTTTCATAAAAAAAGAAAATTGTATCGAAATGTCTTTTCTATGTCAGTTCTATGTACCTATGTGGTGAATATTCTTTTTTGTCATTTCTTCCTTTCATTTTTTTATTCATTACTTATCTATTTTTATTGTCGGTATTCATATGCCCTACGGGGAAATGAGCAAAAAAGTAATCAAAAAACTCTTGTCTTTGATTTTCGACGGTCAAAATTAGTTTCAGCCATTGAATGTTTTTAAATCATTATCATTCTTTCATTTTTTAAGCGCAAAAAACGAAACAAAAAACGCTTGGCTGTAAACCTCTCTACTAAAAATGTTTTCATTCCACTAAAGATTTTAAAAACCCTACGGGCTAAAACCTTTTTAACGTTGCATTCAACCATTTTCTTAACGTGAGAGTTTTAATGCCGTTTTTCTAATTCAAGTTGATTATTAATAAAGGATTCTAAAGTTGATATACGATTTGCAGAGGAGCTTCAATCCATTGGATGAGAAACTGAAATGAATTCAGTTTGACAGATTACATTTCAAATACTTATTACATAATACATACTCATCTCAATTCAAAAATCGTTTACATACATTCTACTGCCACTATGTTGCCTTTATCCTGCTACTACTTAGAGATGAAAATGTTGTTTACGTTTTTCTATTTAATCGTCTTTGTTTAGATTGAATTTCAATTGTTTTATGTATTCATAAGGGCGAAATGAAGTCACTTGAAAGAATACATTCGAAAATTGACGAGAAGATGAAAAACCTACTAATTCTGCTAAATCACCAATTGAATGTTGATGATACTGATCTGAATCCATTAGGAGATGAAGAACATAATTTATTCGAAGTCGATTGATGTAATTTGAAAAATTAGTTCCTTTTTCTGAATTAATAATCTTTGATAAATATGCAGAATTGGTTTTAAATGATTTTGCTAATTGAGCTAAGGTTAAAGTTTTCTGTACAAATAAGTGATTCATTTCAAAATCATTCAACTGATTCAAAATATGATTTACAACTTCAGTCGGAATCTCAATAACGGGAGGTTCTTTTACTTTCTTTTTATCTCTCGTAAGCTTTTTGAAAAAACGTTTGTAACTATACAATACCCCTATTGAACATAAAATGATCACAAAACCTATCAAAATAGGGTAAATGGTGATTTTGAATTCAACATTTTTCTTCAACTTCAATAGTTCTTTTTCATCATATTCTTTTTGGAGAACGGGAGATAGCTTTACTGTATTTTGCTGAGTCAAATGATCTAGTTTTAGTAACTGATTGATATAATACAATTGATTTGGGTAATTACGATTATTTTCAGAATTATGGATTAAGGCATCGTAAGCAGCACGAACATCGCTATCCAAAAACTCATATTCATTAAAAAGTTGATCTATTTTTTGAAAATATATAATTGCTTTTTGTACTTCATTTATTGTCTCGTAAGATTTACCAATATAAAAATAAGCCAAACTAAGTGAATTAGCATCTTGTTGATTTTTTAAATAATCTAATTCATTTGTTAGTATGGCTATAGATTGTTGATACTCTTTTTCTAAATAGAATTGAATTCCTTTTAAATAGGTAAAATAATGAATAAAATAGTCGTTTTGAGAATCTTGACTTAATTTCAAGCCTTTATGATTGAGTTGATTAGCTTCGGTGTATTTATGTTGAGCCTGTAAAATTTGAACAGAATAATAAAGGCTATTTAAATAATAAGCTTGGTGATTGACATCTGAACTATTATTTTCAAAGTAAATAATGCATTTCTGAAACAATAGTTCCGCTTCACTAAACTGTTTTAATTGAAATTTAATTAAAGCAACATTAAAAAGGACTTTATGCGTTAAATAGTTGGATGATTTCTTATTCAATTTCTTTTCAGCCCATAAGTAATTCGTTAAGGCTGGTTGAAATTTCTTGAACTGATAGTGAACCAATCCTTTCGAAAGAAAACTTTGAACAATCAAATCATTATTCTTTGTCTGTTGAGCAACAACTATCGCACTATCAGCATATTTTAATTTGGTTGAATAATCCTGTGAAAAGTAAATAGCTTCCTTATAGCCATAGCACAACGTTTCGCTATCATTACTAATCTTAGCCTTTAGGATATAAGCATTAATGTACTTCCAAACTTCGGGATTGTTCTTATCGGTTTGAAATGAATCAATTCTCTGAACTAGAAAGTCATTTGTTTCTGTGCTTAGTTGATCAATTGCATAGACATTTTCGATGTTGAAAATAAGCCATAAAAATCCAATTAGAAGGGGTATAGATGTTTTCATAAGCATTGTTTTTTTAGATGAAAACAGTAGTAGATTTTCATGTAAGTTACTTATTTTAATCGAATTAGGCTTGTAAATTACCACAAATCACTAATCGATTACACCATGAAATGTATGAATTTATAAATTTCACCCATTTATACAGCGTGTTAGGATATTTTTTTCATAGTAAATTAAAAAATTAACAATTGGTAATTTATTGTTTATTAATAATATAAACGATTACAGGTGACACTTTTATAAAATCAACATAGTCTTTATGTTTGTAAATCGTCAGCAAAAAGTGGACATCTAAGACCTAAAATTTAAGGTAGTGTTTTAAAAATCATTAACTTTAATTA
>NZ_JACALO010000031.1:0-41345 GCF_030328185.1 Empedobacter sp. 225-1
TTTAGCACTTGGCTAATCATTGGGGGCTAGCCCCCAATGATTTAATTTGAGTTGCACTTATTTGTTGAACTTAGAAATTATAAATATGAGTTAAATTTATACTACAATTAATTTAAGAATTATGGCAGACAATAAACAAAACACAAAAAACGAAAGTGTCTCCGTCGTAGAAATACCTACAGTTCTGGAGCAACCTATTGATCTAAAATTTGCAGATCACTACATCTATTGCCCTATTTGTAGTATAGAGATTAATTTAGAAAACCGATTAATAAGAGATGGTGATTCGGCATATTGTGAGGATTGTGAACATAAAATACTTCTCAGAGTGGTTAAAATTTAGATAAATATGCAACTATATTTTAAGGAAATACTATTGTAAAAAGATAAATTAGAAAAATTGAAATCAATACAAATCCTTGCATAATATTGGTTTTTCCTGTTGCCAAAGAGATTGTAATAATAAATAATGATAATCCCAATAAAATAGTAGATTTAGTATCAATTCCCAAACTCATTCTTATTCCTGTAACAACAGATGTTATTGCTATTACAGGAATACTAAGCCCAATACTTGCCAAAGCAGAACCGAAAGCTAAATTCAACGATGTTTGAATTTGATTATTTTTCGCAGCCCTAAATGCAGCCAAACATTCTGGAAGAAGTACAATACCCGCTATTATTACACCTACAAGAGATTTTGGTGCACCTGCCCATTTTACCATATGTTCCACATCTTTTGAGAGTAATTTTGCTAATAATACCACAATACCAAGACATAAAATTAAAAATACAATACTGATGTACATTTCTTTACGAGATGGTTTTTCAGGAAGTTTAGGTAACACCATATTTTCAGATAATTTGTTCTCTGGAGAGACAAAATAACTACGGTGTCGAATCGTCTGCATCATTGTAAAACCAAGATATAAGCCTAAACTTATAATAGACACAAAAATTAATTGGGTAGATGTATATTCACCTCCATTATGACTAATCGTATAATTAGGTAAAATAAGCACAAAAATAAGAATAGAAGTAAGCGTAATTAAAGCGGTACTCACACCTTGAAGTGTAAAATTTTGTACCTTGAACTTTATAGAACCTATAATAAGACATCCACCTATAATTCCAGTAATGATAATCATTACAGCTGCATACACAGTATCTCTGGCAAGTGTGATGGTTTCCAAACCTTTTGCTCCCAGCATAATTGAAATAATCAAAGCAACTTCGATTACAGTAATGGCAAATGCCAAGAGAAGCGTACCAAATGGTTCCCCTACCCGATAAGCAATAACTTCAGAATGGTGCACAGCAGCAAGTACACTTCCTATAAGCATGAAAGATAAAATAAACGAATAAAATGTTCCAGAAAAATAGTAGTGACCAAAATAAGCCAACCAGCCAAATATAGGAATAAGGATGGTCCATACTAAAAGATATATTTTTTTCTTCATAGAGGTTAACAGTGTTGTTTTTGTTCATTTTAAAAAATTAAAAATGAATCTATTGTTTCATTTCATATACACAAACGATAAGAAACATTCATTTAGAAATAGGAGGAATGAACTAAACTTATATAGTTCTACACATCTTAGATTAAAGTATTAAAATCAAAGTGGTAAGTGAATAAAAGTCTAGAAAAACCAGAAAAAAACATTGAACAATCTTTGAAAAAATAAATTGGAATAAGAATTATCGAATTTAATTATATGCATATAATATATCTTCAAATGTAGTGTAAATCCATAAACTCATTAGTATAAATGATAGATTATTTTGGATGATACCGCCCGAAAAATTGTCAATTATATCCTGAAGCAAAAGTTATTGGATTTATAGTATATAAAAATATGACAAAATTAACTGAACAATTAAACTAAATTTATGACGTTAATAGCTACTACTATTGTGCACTATATAGTAAGATGGATTATAAAATAATTAGCTCCTTACACTTTTTAGATTTTAAATATTTGCAATAATATTTAAAATTTACTGCTATTTAAATAAATATTATTTAATTTTATTAATATATTTTTATTTTCAACTATTTTAGTATACATTTGTACAAATATCAGAGATGAGATATTATTAGTTACAAACTAAATAGTTTGATTTACATTTTTATTATTTTTAGCTTTTTGCTAAATTCCTTTAAGACTACTGTAATTTTTTCCTTTTAATTTATACTTTTTATTATTTACAATTTTTAAATTGTTTTAATCTCCAATATTACCGTTAATTATCACGCGTTAAGTTGATAAATTATAGAGAATAATGAAATAATTTTTACTAAAGAAAAAATTAGTTCCTTTTGATATAAGGTAATAATTATTTATTTATTCTCTACTTTTTAAAAATATAAATTATGCAAGAAGGTATAGTAAAATTTTTTAATGATGCTAAAGGATTTGGTTTCATTACAGTACAAACAACAGGAAATGAAATTTTTGTACACACATCTAATTTAATTGATCATATAAAAGAAAATGATAAAGTTTCTTTTAAAGTAGAGCAAGGTCAAAAAGGGATTATGGCTACTCAAGTTAGAAAAATGTAATTCTTATTTATTTTATCATTTCTATAGTATACATTTAAATAAGTAAACTTCAATTTGAAAAAATAATTTAATTATATAAGGCTGATTCTTAACAAGAATTCAGCCTTTTTTTTATTCAATATATTCTTAACCTTCATTATTTTTAACAGGCTATTATCTTATTTATAACGAAAGCTCTTTTATGATTTTTAGTATTCAGAAATTGGTTGTTTTACCATTCATTTGAGCTCTGGACGAATAGCTATTTTTTTATCAATTTTAGGGTTTCTGATGTAGCGTCTAAATAATCAATTTTTACAATATAATTTCCTGGCGTTAAATGCTGAACAGTTAATGTATTTTGATTTTGAATAACTTGAATCAGTTTTCCAGTTAAGTCAAAAATACCCTCTGTTTCATTTTTAAACACAGAGGGTATTTTATAAACAAATGAATAGAAAATCAATCTTGCTTTGTCCACGTTAATTGGGAAATATCATAACCTTTTTCTTCTGCATATCTCAGGTAATTTTGTTTTATATTTTCTGGTATGCTTTTCTTTCGGGATAATATCCACATATACTCGTGGCTTTCACCAAAAACTAAAGCTGTTTCGTACGCTGGATCCATCATCACAATATTGTAGCCTGAATAAAACGGACCAAAAAAAGAAACCTTCAATGCTCCTCTTCCTTCTTCTCCGTTAAAAGTTGCTTTTCCGTGTGCTTCTTTCCACTTCTCTTCTTTAGCATCATACCCACGATTATGAACTTCAATTTTTCCATTTTTACTCAGAAAATAAGTTGCTGTAACTTGACTTAGATTTTTTTCATACTTAAAATCCAAACGAGCCATTTCGTACCATTTTCCCATGTATTGTTGTGGATCAAAATTCTCTACGACCTCAACAAAATCTGGTATTTTTACTTTTCTACAATTTAACCATGCATAACAAAGTCCTCCTATTCCTGCTATTGCTACCCCAGAAACAATCGTTTTATTTATTTTTCTCATTTCTAATGTTTCTTATGTTCGATACTTAAAAGAAATTCTATCAAATCCATATTCAACTGTTCTTTATGCGTAATATTCAGTCCATGCGGTGCATCGTCATACACGATATAAGTTGAATTCGAAATCAGTTTTGCCGCTTGATCACCCGCCGTTTTTATTGGTACAGTTTGATCATCTTTTCCATGAATAATTAATGTTGGCACCTCAATCATTTTACATTCAGTTCTAAAATCTGTATCCATCCAAGAGCGTGCAGCTTTTAGAGTTGCAATAGGTGAAGCATGAGAAGAAACAGAGAAATCAAAATCTAATTGTTCTTTGCTTACAGATTTTTTTAACAAACCATGATTGTAAAAGCCTTTATGAAAACCTTCTAAAAATTCCAAACGACTTGTTTCAAGTTGCATCACAATCTCATCCAAATCCTTTTGTGGAACACCATGTTCATTATCGGGTGTTTGTTTTACAAGCGGAATGATTGAACTGATTAATGCAATCTTCGAAATATTCTGATTTCCATAATTCGCAATATAGCGTACAACTTCTCCTCCTCCCATCGAAAAACCTACCAACACGACATTTTTTAGTTGTAATTCGTCTATAAGCGCATGTAAATCTTCTGCCAACGCATCATAATCGTAACGATCCCAAGTAGCACAAGATTTCCCAAATCCTTTTCGATCATAGGCGATACAACGGAAACCAGCTTCTACAATTTTCGGAATTTGATATTCCCATGATTGTAAACTCAGCGGCCAACCATGTATCAAAATAACAGGCTGTGCAAGTTTATCACCGTAATCAATATAATTCAGTTTATAATCTTTTCGTTTTAATTTAGCCATAATTTTATTTTTAAGTGATTTTATAATCTAACTTAGATTAACTTCTAATTCATCACAAGCATCAAGCCAATTATCACATTTTTAAATGTTTAACATTTTCAAAATTATTTCACACAGCAAAAGAGATTTACTATTTTTGGCTTGATTTTTAGGGTATAGTTTATCTAAACCACTTAACGCAATAAATATGGATTTACATTCTGGATTACCTTATTGGATTGTTAAAAATGAATTTTTTGACTTATACAATCCACTTCGAAATGATTTTAAAATTGATGTTGCTATAATCGGTTCTGGCATTACAGGTGCATTAGTAGCTCATGAATTATGCGAAGCAGGAATAGAATGTGCGTTAATTGATAAACGAACTATTTCTACTGGAAGTTCTGCCGCAAGTACAGCACAATTACAATATGAAATTGATACGCCTTTATGTAAATTAATTCATAAAGTTCCCAAAAAAATTGCTATCGACGCTTATTTTAATTGTTTACAATCAATTACAGATATTGAAACTATTTTTAAGAAAACAAATATTGATGCTGATTTTACAAGAGTTCCAACCGTCTTATTGGCAAGTAATAAAGCTGGTGTTGAGTTATTAGATAAAGAGTTTGAAATAAGAACAGAAGTTGGCTTACCTGTAAAATATTTGCATGCACAACAATTAAAAGAATATCAAAACATAGACGGAATTGCTGCATTACAAAATGATACCTCAGCTCAAATGGATGCATATAAAGGAGCGATTAATTTACTGAAATATCATCAACAAAAACACAATCTAAAAATTTACACGCATACAAAAGTTGAAAAAATACAAGAAACTAAAAAAGGTTGCAAACTCATCACACAGCATGGCCATACTGTTTCGTGTAAATATGTAATTGTTGCAACTGGATTTGAAGCAGGGCAATTCCTTCCTAAAAAAGTGATGAATTTGTTATCTACCTATGCTATTTGTTCCGTTCCAATTGATGAAAAAATGATTTGGCCAAACCGTAGTTTAATTTGGGAAACTGCAGAACCTTATCTATACATGAGAACTACAAAAGATAACCGTTTGATAGTTGGTGGTGAAGATGAAGATTTTCAAAATCCTGAAAAAAGAGATGAACTACTTCGTACTAAGGTCAAAATTTTAGAACGAAAATTCAAAAATCTATATCCTACTATTGAATTTAAAACTGAGATGGCTTGGTGCGGAACATTTAGTTCGACTGATGATGGTTTACCTTATATGGGAGCATGGAAAAAAGGAGATCGTACTTTGTTTGCTTTAGGCTATGGAGGGAATGGAATTACATTTTCTATGGTTGCAGCTCAGGTTTTAAAAAATATTATTCTTAATAAAATTGATGATCGTTTAAAAACTTTTGGTTTTGATCGAATAACAAAATAGGGTTATATATTTAAAAAATAATCTGAAAGAATTTTGATATATTCTTTCAGATTATTTTTAATACTAAGGTTTTCGGCCTGTAATTAATCTGTACAATAAAGCTATGATAGCAAGTACAAGTAATATGTGTATAAATTGACCTACTGCTTGGCCGAATCCGAAATAACCTATAGCCCACAAAATAAGTAATACTACAGCAATAATTGAAATTAGATTTCTCATAAATTTTGATTTTAATTAAACATTTACTTTTTATAATTTAAATTGTTTAGGAATTTTTGTTCATATGAAATTGCACTACTTCTATAGCATTGGAAACAGCATCGCTAAGTGCGACTATAAAATCACCTTTTTCGGCTTTTTTTATGGTATGTTCAATGGCTTCAATTTCGTTGGGTATGATTTCGTAAGGAAAATCCTGTTGAACTTCGTTGATCCCTTTTACAAGCAACTGTATTATTTCTTTTTCTGTTCGCCCTCTTAGGTGTCGTTCTTGTCTAATAATGATATAATCAAACATTTCGGCAGCAATTCTTCCACAAGATTGGATATCTTCATCTCTGCGATCGCCTACCCCAGAAATAATACCAATTTTTTTATTCGCTTTTACATTCGATAGATAATCTTTTATAGCGATATATCCGGCAGGATTATGGGCGAAATCAATTAAAATTTTAAACTCTTTAAATTGAAAAATATTCATTCTACCAGGAGTTAATTTTGGGCTTGGAAAAAAAGTCTCCAAAGCTGTTCTAATCGTAGAAATATCTATACCTGATAAATACGCTGCCAATACAGATGCCAGCACATTCTGAATCATAAATGCAGCTTTACCATTCATCGTCAATGGAATATTACTTACGTCTGCAATACATATTCGTTCTGTTTTGGTTTGGATTACAATGGTATCTTCTGTATAAAATGCAACTGTACTTCCATTTCTTATATTGTTTTGAATCTCTATATTTTTTTCATCCAAAGAAAAATACGCAATTTGACATTCTAATTTTTTAGAAATCTTCATCGAATACTGATCTTCAGCATTTAAAATGGCCCAGCCCTCTTTTTTAACACTTTCTACTACCACAGACTTTACTCTCGCTAATTGTTCTAAAGAATGAATATCCTTTAACCCCAAATGATCTTCGGTAATATTGGTAATGATTCCTATATCGCAAGTGCGAAATGCAAGTCCTTCTCTAAGAATTCCTCCTCTTGCTGTTTCTAAAACTGCAATATCTATGGTTGGATCATTTAGAATTTTTCGTGCACTAATCGGTCCTGTTGTATCCCCTTTTTCCATCAGCTTATTTTGTATATAAATACCGTCTGAAGTTGTATAACCGACATTTTTTTTATGTTGTTTAAATAAATGAGCGATTAGTCGTGTAGTCGTAGTTTTACCGTTGGTGCCAGTAACTGCAATTATGGGAATAGTGGTGGATTTTTGAGGAGGGAAAAGCATATCTACAACCGAAGAAGCTACATTTCGAGCAATCCCTTTTGTTGGAGATAGATGCATTCTAAAACCTGGCGCTGCATTTACTTCAATTACAACTCCTCCGGATGAATACAAAGATGCTGATAAATTGGAAGCAATAATATCTATTCCGCATATATCTAAATTAATAACCTTAGCAATTCGTTCGGCTAAAAGAATATTATCTGGATGAAGTTCATCTGTTACATCAATTGATGTTCCGCCTGTACTAAGGTTAGCGGTTGATTTTAGATAAATGATTTCATCCTTTTTTGGAATAGATTGTAAATCGTAGTTCTTTGATTTTAATAATGAAATCGTATGTTGATCAACTTTTATTTTTGTTAAGACTTGTTCATGGCCTTCTCCTCTATTAGGATTGTTATTTTCAATTTGAATTAATTCTTTTATCGTAAGTTTTCCATCTCCAATTATATGAGCAGGTATTCGTTTGGCCGCAGCAACTACTTTTTTATTGATGACCAATATTCTAAAATCATAACCTTTTACAAATTTTTCTACGATTATTTTTTGACTAAATTCTCGTGCATTCTGGAATGCTTTTTCAGCAGTTTCATATTCATTTATATTGGTGGTTACTCCTCTTCCGTGATTACAATTATATGGTTTAATAACAATTGGATAGCCTATTTCATCTATTATTTTTTTTAAATCTTCTTCATTTTCGCCTATACCACCATCAGCGATAGGAATAAATGCATCCTTTAATAATTGTTTGGTTCGAAATTTATCACATGCAATCTCAACAGCCAGATAGTTGGTTTTATCTGTAATTGTCGCCTCTAATCTAGCTTGATTTTTACCATATCCCAATTGGATATAAGAATGATTATTTAATCGTGTCCATGGTATTTTTCGGTTTTCTGCTTCATTAATTATACTTTGTGTAGAAGGACCGAGTTTATTTGAATTCCATATTTTAGTCATATTTTTAATATCATCTAAAATGGAATAAGACGAATTAGATATTAATGCTTCTGCAATTCTAACAGCTGCTTTTGCTGCATATATCCCTACCTGCTCATCTTGATAAGCAAATACAACATTATAAGTACCTGGCGTATTTGTTTCGCGAGTTCTGCCAAAGCCTGTATTCATACCCGCTAGGGTTTGTATTTCTAATGCGATATGCTCAATTACATGCCCCATCCAAGTTCCTTCTTTTACACGAGTAAAAAAACCACCAGCTACCCCTTCAGAACAACGATGCGAAAACATTGTAGGTAACCATGATTGTATACGTTCTGCAAATCCATCAATTTTGTTCGTTGGAAATTGTTCTAAGCGACCTAAATTCAATCGCATTTGAATTAGTTTTTCTCTCTTGATACTCCAAAAATTTGGTCCTTTTAAAATCGATATATTTTCTATTTTCATATGTGGTAAGTGTTAAAAAATTTAGTAAATCATTACAAGAACTAGACCTTTTTCCCTTATTAACACTATTTTACCATTATTTTAAGGTTTATTCTCCTCTTGTCCAGTTAATATTAATTAAATTGAAGTTATAAAATCAATAATGATGAGTATTAAAGGAAAATTAATAATTGTTGGTGGTGGTATTAATACAGCTGAGAACATTCCACCTCATTTACCAAAACAAGAAGTACTGAATGATTTCTTTTATCAAAATGGTATTCTAAAAAAAATTATAGAAGAATCTAAACATAAAGAAAATTCGCGAATTGAAATTATTACAACAGCTTCACAAACGCCTAAAATTGCAGCTGAGTCGTATATTAAAGCTTTCAGTCTTTTAGACGCACACAATGTTGAACATTTAGACATCAATACACGTTTAGATGCTATTCATCCTGAATCACTGAAACGATTAGACGAAGCGGATGTTGTTTTATTTAGTGGTGGCGATCAACTCCGATTAACTTCTACCATAGGCGGTACCCCTTTTCAACAAAAATTACTTCAAAAATATTACCATGAAGAATTTATTTACGCAGGTACTTCTGCTGGTGCTGCGGCTGTTTCTTCCAGCATGATTTATCAAGGAGTGAGTTCAGACGCATTACTGAAAGGAGCTGTAGAAATGAATAGCGGTCTTGGATTAATTGATTCCATTTTAGTGGACACACATTTTATTCAAAGAGGAAGAATTGGACGTTTATTTCAAGCTGTAACTGGAAATCCAATGAAAATTGGGATTGGTCTAAGTGAAGATACAGGGCTAATC
The DNA here is from genome assembly GCF_030328185.1 of Empedobacter sp. 225-1. Lineage (NCBI taxonomy): Bacteria > Pseudomonadati > Bacteroidota > Flavobacteriia > Flavobacteriales > Weeksellaceae > Empedobacter > Empedobacter sp. 225-1. The sequence goes on from NZ_JACALO010000031.1 coordinate 9,496, forward strand.
ATTAGCGAAAATAACAACAAAATGACAGCAATAGGTTCTGGATCTATCATACTGGTTGATGGACGAGAAATTTTAGACACCAGTCTTTCTCAAATTGAGATTGGGTATCCGATTTCGATCAGTCATATTATTTGCCATGTGATGACGCGGAATGACGTTTTTCATCTTGATCAAAATAAAATTTCAATCAAAGATTCTCAATACAACAATCAATAACTATGAAGTTAATTATTCACGGTGGTTTCTTTTCCGAATCATTGACAGATCCTGAAACCAAATTTCAAAAACAAAATGCATTAATTAAAATAGTTCAAAAAGGCTATGATTATTTAACCACTCATACCGCTACAGAAACAGTCGTTTATACAGTCAGTTTATTAGAAGATGATCCGTTATTTAATGCAGGATTAGGGTCTCAAATACAATCTGATGGTAAAATAAGATTGAGTGCAGCTTTAATGGATGGAAAAACACTTAAAATGTCTGGTGTTATCAATATAGAAAATGTTGAACATCCAATTTTAGTTGCAGAAAAACTAATGACTTACGATGATCGCATTTTAGCAGCTAACGAAGCAACTGAATTTGCTCGTAAAATTGGATTTGATTATTTTGATCCTGAAATTGAACAACGTAAAAAAGAATACGAAGAAAAATTAAATTCAGCTAAAACAAGTACTGTTGGATGTGTCTGTTTAGATGCCGAAAATAATATTGCTGTTGCAACCTCAACTGGAGGAAAAGGTTTTGAACTACCTGGTCGTGTTTCAGATTCTGCAACTGTTGCTGGAAATTACGCCAATCAATATTGTGGTATTAGCATGACTGGCGTTGGAGAAGATATTGTAAGTGGCGCAATGGCTGCAAAAATTGTTACCCGCGTAACGGATGGCATGAGTATGGAAGATGCATTTGCCAAAAGTTTTGATGAACTAAAACATGTGAATGGATTTGCAGGTGCAATTGGTATAGATCGCAATGGAATTATTTTTCATCAAGATAGCTTTCCAACAATGGTTTTTGCATCATTTGATGGAATAGAATTAAACTATTTTGTTTGATTTTTTATAGCTCATCATTCAATAAATCAAACAATTTTGTTTGGATATATTCTACTACCTCCATTTTTTCTTGATTAGACAATTGTACATCAACATGATCATTTACATCATTTACATCACCTCCGTCACTTATAATCACTCCTTCTCGCGTATCAGTTTTACAATTTTCTGACAACTGGTTTTTATTATTCTCGTAGCCTTTTTTGTAAGCTCGGTTGTACAATTCAATTAATAATTCTTGAATTTCGTCTGATTTTAACTCTTTTAGTTTCATTTGAATATATTTTTAATTAATATTTTTTCGAATTCTTGTTGCTGTATAAAGTCCTATGCCTATAATTAGACCAATTGAGACTAATCTTTTGGTAGAATCTGAAAGAAGTACCGTACTTGTCTCTCCATAGACTTGATGCGGTTCTTTTGAAGGTTTTAAAATATTACCTTCATCATCTTTCCCTTTTGCTTGCTTCATCATTCCTCTCATCACAGCAGTTATAAGATTTGTGAATGTATGCGGAAAAATCCCGTGAATAAGCTTTATCATATAAGAACTAACGTCTGGAAAAGTATCTTTTTTAGGTTTTAATGTCAACTTGTAGATTACTTTTGCTGTTTCCATTGGATCGGCAGCAAATGGAGGAATTTTAAAATCTAATCCTGAATATTTTGCTGAATGCATATTCCCTGTAGATCGTTGTATTTGAGGATAAATATTACAAATATGAATTTCTGGATAAATACTTAATTCGCTTTGTAAACCACTCATTACGCCTTTAATTCCAGATTTTGTAGCCGAATATACAGCACTAAATGGTGCTGGCAAATAACCTCCAATTGAAACATTATTAATTAAAATGCCTTGATTTTGTTGTTTAAAAACAGGTAAAACATAATAGGCTCCATGCATATAGCCCATTAAATTTGTTTTAATTACTTGCTCGTGAATTTCCATCGGAATATCTTCAAATTTTCCACTCGCCATCACTCCCGCATTATTTACCCATACATCAATTCTTCCAAATTGACTAAGACAATATTCGACCAATTCTTTCACCTCTTCAGCAGAAGACATATCTGTTGATTTATAAACAGTATGACTACCTAAAGCATTACATTTTGAAACAGCCTTTTCTAAAGCTTCGACACCTCTTGCTGCTAAAATTATATTGTATCTCTTTTTTGCAAATAACTCGGCAGTTGCTAAACCAACCCCACTTGAAGCTCCAGTAATGACGGCTATTTTTGTTGTTAATGATGTTTGACCTCTATGTTTCATATTTTTTCTTTTAAGAATATTATTAAAAAAGTGAATCAAATTTAAAGGCATTGAACTTCGTAATACACAGTATAATTGAATATTAGTGCTTGTAAAAATTTAAAAGTATTTCAATAAGATGTTATTCAAAAAGCTGCATTGAAATTTATTTATTTGATAAATTATTGTAGAAAAAATCTCTCGTTATGATGGAACTTTTCTTGCTTTTTCGCGGTCCCAAATACGATGTAATTTCATCGAATTAATAAACTCATCTACCCAGTTTTGGGTTCCATCTTCTAATACAACTCCTTTATCTTTTTCAACAAATGATTTTTTTAATAAATCTTCGGTTCCTTTTGCAAAAGCTAATATTTTACAATGTCTATAAGCCTCATTAATAAACTCATAATAATCTGGATTTGAAATTAACGAACTAAGAGATTTACCTGATGGAGTAAACACTGCATCATATAATACAGAAGAATCCGTAAGATACGAATGGTAAATATTTTCTTTATCACCTTCATCATAGATTAACTCTCCAACTTTAGATGAAATTAAAACACCTACTGCGCCTTCTTTTTCCAATGCTTTTTTTAATTGATCTACACTTTTTTTAGAAACACCATTATCTACTAAAAAGGCTACTTTTCTGGTTGTTATAGTTCCTTCACCTTCTTTAACTTTCATACTCAAAGCAACAGATGAATTTATTTCTTGTTTTTTAGGCTGCAGAGGATAATTGGGATGATTTTGCCTTGCAAAACTTAATGTCAGTTCATCCAACTCTTTTGGAGGTACTATACCAAGATTATCACCAACTTTTTGAGCAAGAGTTTTATCAATTTGATAAAGGATAGCTACTTGTCTTTCTCTAATTTTTGAGTCGCTCACTTTGCTTAATTCAAAACTAAAAGCATCTATAATATGTTGTTTTTCTGATTCAGATTGAGAATTAAAAAATAAAGTGGCTTGAGAAAAATGATCCGCAAAAGAATCAGATCTTCCTCTTACTTTCATTCCTTGTACTTCTTGTTGATGAGATTGAAAACCTTCTTCACCTTTCAATATAGCATGATAAGGACATCCTGATGCTTTACTATTTGGAAAATAACTTACATCTCCTTTTAAAATATCCATTCTATTTGTTCCATCCTTCTGATTGTTGTTTTTTTGATTGATTGATCTATTAATTGGTATTTCATGAAAGTTTGCACCACCTAATCTATAATTTTGAGTGTCCATATATGAAAATACTCTACCTTGTAATAAAGGATCATCTGACAAATCAATACCTGGAATAATTCTTCCTGGATCAAATGCAACCTGTTCAGTTTCTGCAAAAAAATTGTCTGGATTACGATTAAGTGTCATTGTCCCAATAAGTTTTACAGGCACTAACTCTTCTGGAATAAGTTTCGTAGGATCTAATAAATCAAATGGATAGTTCATCTCGTCCTTTTCAGGTATCAATTGAACACCCAAATCCCATTGTGGAAAATTTTCTTTTTCAATATTTTCCCATAAGTCTTGTCTATGAAAATCAGAATTAAAACCTGAAATTTTTTGTGCCTCGTTCCAAGCTACTGAATGAACTCCCAACTTAGGTTTCCAATGAAATTTAACAAATGTTATTTCACCTTTACTGTTGATTAATTTAAACGTATGAACACCAAAACCTTCCATCATTCTAAAACTTCTTGGTATCGCACGATCTGACATTAACCACATAATCATATGAGAAGATTCTGGCATAAGTGAAATAAAATCCCAAAATGTATCATGGGCAGAAGCTGCTTGTGGCATTTCAGTATCTGGCTCAGGTTTTACAGCATGTACTAAATCAGGAAAGTTCATGGCATCTTGTATAAAAAATACTGGAATATTATTTCCTACCAAATCGTAATTTCCTTCTTCTGTATAGAATTTGACTGAAAAACCTCTTACGTCTCTGGCTAAATCGGTTGAACCTTTGAATCCTGCAACTGTTGAAAATCTTGTAAAAAGAGGTGTAATTGCTCCTTTTTGTAAAAACTTTGCTCGAGTAAATTCAGAGATATCTTCATGAATTTCTAATATCCCATAGGCTCCACTTCCGCGAGCATGAACCACTCTTTCTGGAATTCTTTCTCGGTCAAAATGCCCTAACTTATCAAAATAAATGTGGTCTTGTTGTAAAGATGGTCCTCTAACTCCCAGTTTCAACGTATTGTTGTTGTCATGTATTGCAACTCCATCATTTGTAGTTAAAATCTGGTTGCTATTATCTACAATATATTTTTTTATTTGTTCAGTTTTCTTATTTTTCTTCATTTAAATTTGGTTTAATTAACTAATAATCAAAGATTAATCCATTTACAACTTTTAGATAAAATGATTTATATTTTGAACCTCTCCGTGTGATTAGCAGAATCTGAATAATTTGCTGTCATTTGTTTTTTTTCTACAACTTATAGTTGTCAGAGCAAATAAGAGTACTAGTGTTGCAATAGTTCTCATAAAATATCTTTTTGTGATTAGACAAAACACAATGACAATCGACTTCGTCATTATATTTTCAAAATTAGATAGTGAAAAATGCAAAGATTATGATTACGATCATATTGTACTTCAATAAAATAGATGTATATCAAATTGATTTTCATATCAATAAAACTAAAAAAAGCATTCTTCATTATGATTACACTCATAAATAGAGCTGTATACTCTTGTTAACTTTAACTAACTATTAAAAACGAATTATTATGTTAATTAGCGACAAATTATTGTTTGATTTTGGAGGAGAAAAAGAAACGTATAAACAAGGTGATACAATTGTGAAAAAAGGGAAATATGCAGAGTTTTATTATCAAATTTTAAAGGGGAAGGCTATTAGAAATAACTTTTATCAAGAAAAAATTATTCTAAAATCTATGCTTGTAAAAGGACAAAGTTTAGGAGAAGCTTTTTTATTTACCAATAACTCTTATTCGATTACAATTCAAGCGATTGATGATTGCCATATTATTCGATTAGAAAAGTATAAATTTTTCAATCTTTTAGAAGAACATCCTCATTTATATTTGATTTTATGTCAATGTATGAGTGAAAAATTAGTTTACAAATTCAGCAAAATACAATCTATATCTACTAACACATTACGCAATAAATCTCGATAATTTTTAAAAAATTAATCTTATGAAAAAAATAAAACACGAAAAACAACAACAAAATAGACCTGGAATTGAAGAAAACATGAAACCTATTCCCAAAACGGATCCTATAATTTATGCGAAAGAAGGAAAATTAAAAGGAAAAGTAGCGTTAATTACTGGTGGTGATAGTGGAATTGGTAAAGCAGTTGCGCTGCTTTTTGCGAAAGAAGGGGCTGATCTTGCAGTAGCTTATCTTAACGAAGAAATTGATGCGAAGGCAACTAAAAAAGAAGTTGAAAAGTATAACAGAAAATGTTTACTGATCAAGGGGGATTTATCAAAAGAAGAAAATTGTCTTGCCGCAGTAGAAAAAACAATTGAATATTATAAGCAGATAGATATTTTAGTCAATAATGCTGCATTACATTGGGAAAGCGAATCTTTGGAAAATATAAGCAGCGAACAATTGATTAAAACATTTCAGAACAATGTGTTCTCATACTTTTGGACAACTAAATTTGCTTTAGTTTATATGAAAAAAGGAGGTTCTATTATAAACACCACATCTGTTACAGCTTATCGAGGAAGTCCAAAATTAATCGATTATGCTGCTACAAAAGGGGCTGTTGTTTCATTTACTAGAAGTTTATCGTCTAATTTGATAGCAAGCGGAATTCGAGTAAATGCTGTTGCTCCAGGTCCAGTTTGGACACCTCTTATCGTTTCTTCTTTTGATTCTGAAAAAGTAGCCAATTTTGGTACTGATTCTCCAATGAAAAGAGCAGGAATGCCAAATGAAGTAGCTCCTTCGTTTTTATTTTTAGCTTGCGAAGATTCTCAATTTATAAGTGGACAAGTCTTGCACCCGAACGGTGGAGAAATAATAAATGGTTAAAAAAAAGATATGCATATATATAAACTGGAAATAACTCAAACAGAACACGAATTTTTAAGTTTAATTCATGAATTTATATTCGGATCAGCAACAGCGCATTTATTAATTGATCCTCCATTTATCATTCAATCTATTGATAAAATTAGTCAAAAGACGAACTGCACACAGAAAAAAGAATTTCTAAATCAACTGATTGCAGAATACAAAATAAATGCTCTTGAATATGTTAATCAGAACAACATTTCAGATGAAGGAACTCTTTTTACAAAAAATATGCTTATTCGTTTTTACTCAAAATTCTCTTATTATAAAGTCCAAAAAGAACAGGAATTAATTCGGATCATCCATAACGAGTTCTTAGAAATATAATGCATTAACAAAAATTAGCCAATTATCACATAACAATGATAATTGGCTAACACAATAATCAAATTATTTTCTTTTATTTCTATTCTTTTTTCGCTTTCTGAGCCAAAAAAATAGAAAAATCCATCCACCTATAAGCAAAATTATATAGGCGAAAATATGTAAACTTGATATAAAAAATTCTTTAAATTGTGGAAACATAATCGTTGATTTAGGATGTTAAAAAATTTACTTTTTAATAGAGTATTTTTCCTTTATGCAACCGTAGCATGTCTTGAGATTCCATTAATTTTACTGTGCGTATAACAGTTTCGACACACATTCCAGTTAAACCAGCTAATTGTTGACGAGTAAGCTCTACTTTGAACGAAAAAGGTGTTTTGATTTCTACTGTATCATTTTTTAAATAATCTAATAATCCTTTTAACCTTACAATAGGACTGTTAATAGAATTATTTTGCATCATCAAAAACTTGTAATATAACTTTTCTGAAATACATCTACTCAGATTTTTATACAAGTAGGGATTCGAATTTAATAATTCTAAAAAAACAGATTTATTTAATCGTAAAAGAACTGTATCTTCTAAAGCCTCTGCATTTGTTGGATATTGATTATCCAGAAACAAGAAACATTCTCCAATACTTTTGCCTGGCGAAAGAATATTTTGAATAGATTCTTTGCCTTCTTCATTAAAATGGTTAAGTTTTACTTTTCCGACAAGGATTTGAAAATAAAAAAATGGATAACTACCTTCTTTAAAAATATATTCTCCATTTTTAAACGAGACCCTTTCTGCTCCATACTCGTACAATAATTTTTCATTAATTAGCATAGTGTTAATTTTTTGTGGTTTGTAATTTTTTAAGAGGAGTTGAGAGAAAATAACATATGCAAAGCTTTCAATAAACATACCATACGATGAATCAATATGTTAAACTTTATCGGTTTAATGCTTTTCATATAAAAGATCTCTTATTTTTCATTTATTCATAATAAATATTAATAAGAGATCTAATCACAGAACTAATTTTCTTCTTCAGCTTCAAAATTTATTGAAGTTTCAGCAATATCGGTTAGGTTATCATCCGTTTCTTCTTCTTCAATCAATGTCTTTTCGAGCAACTCAGCTACTTTATGATGCTCCATTGTAATTGCCAATTGAACTAAACCACCATAAGTAGCAATTTCATAATGTTCTATCTTTTGAGCTGCAATGATTAGAGCTGCGTCTCGTGTCATTGTACCTTCTTTTGTGGATTTAATAATTTCATCTGCCTCTTTTATTAATCCTTTAATCGCTTCACATTCCTTTTTTTCAACCTTTTCATCCAACAAACCAAATATCTTTTCTAATCGACTGATATGTTTTTTAGTTTGTAATTGATGATCTTCAAAAGCATCTTGCAGTTCTTCTGTAGTAGCCGAATTTTGCATTTTCTCTAATCCGTCTACTAATGCATGCTCCGCATAATATATATCTTGAAGTGCTGAAATAAAGAATTTATGTAATGCCGACTTTTTCATTTTATCATCGCTATTATCGGTTGATTTATCCATTGTATCAATTGGATGAGATTCTTTCTTTGCCATACTTTTTTATTTTTAATAAAATTGCCTCTCCGAAAAGAGGCAATACAAAACAATTAACCATTTCTTCTACCTCCGAATCCAGATCGACTCGAATTTGAAGAACGCCCTCCTCCATGAGATGCTTTACCTCCCATACGAGCTATACGTGTACGTTCCGCTTTACTCATAGATGCAAAACCTCTTTTTGAAGTTCCTGATCCACTACCCGAACTTCTGCTGTTTCCGCTTCGAGAAGAACGATTACGAGAAGAGGAATTAGAAGATGATCTTCGGTTATTAGATTGTGAGGAAGAAGAACGATTTCCACGACCAGAAGAACGATTATTAGAAGAAACAAATCGACCCATACTATCTCTTTCTGGCATATTTCTTCTGTTATTTCTTCTATTGTCTTGGTAATCGTCGTCATCATAATCATCGTCATCATAATCGTCGTCATAATCGTCATCATCATAATTATCTTCTTGATAACCATTTGCAAAATCATCATAATCTTCTTCATAATCAGAAAAATCATCATCATAGTCTTCATCTTGCGAAGCATCATTAAAGCCATGATCATAACCCAGCTGATAGATTTCTTCTAATGTTGATTTTGCATTGCTTGAATTGTTGTGCGAATTGTGATTGTTTGAATTACTCCTTTTCATAATTGTAGTTTTGTAATTTACTACATAAATAGACTAGTATTATTCATGTAGTAAATTGGATTTAACTTTTATTGAAATACTAATTAGATTTCTTTCTATGCTAAATTATTCACATAAAGATTGTGATATTATGATTCAAATCATATCCGTTTAAAAACATTTATAAATCTTAAAATCAATATAATAAAAAAATACCCGCATTATTTTGCAGGTATTAGAAAAGAATAAAACATTAATAAGTGTGATATGTAAAAGTAATTAATTTAACCTTGATTTTTACCAATAAGGAGTCGTAATACTAACGAAATAAAAGCCATAAATAATAGAAAATGTACTACACCATAATACGAAATTCGCAATACTAAAAATAAAAAAGCCCAAAAAATGACTAAAATAACTGCTATTAAAATAAATGAATTTTTCATCATGAAGTAATTATTTAGACCAAAATTAACCTCATCTATTTCTTGTTTTTATGATTCAGGTCATATTTTATTAAGGAAAATTTGAATTTCTTACTTCGAGTTATTGTATAAAAAAATAAAACAAGCAAAAACGATTTATACAAATAATTTGTAGATTTTTAGGTCTAAAAAAAAAAGAAATAAAGGACTTTTTAATTAAAAGAAATTCAAAAATGCATTCTTATATCTGCAAAAATCACCTTGCAGTTTGTTGATTTCAATACGTAAAATAAAGATACTTGAACCTAAAATAAAGTAACCAAAGATTAGTTTTGAACGCATCAATTAAACTATTTTCAATAGATTATTTCACGTTTATTATAGAACTATTTTCATTATAATTTAGCTTCTAATTCAATGAAAATTTTAAATCTATAAGCGATAAGTTTCTGCCACAAAATTTACGTTTTACATGATTAATGATTATTTTCTTACTGAAAGTGTATAAACCGTATAGGGAAAAATCCTTTTTGATAAAAAATAACTGACAAAAGTTAAGGCAATTAAAGGCAACCAAAGTACATACGAATTAAAAATTCCGAAGGTTAAAAATATAGCAGTGAAAGAAGCGTGCAATGTAGCTCCTACTGTTAATGCTACGCCTAATATTACAAAGTTTAAAACCAATACATCAGGCACAAAATACATTTTAGTCAACATTCCCACAATTAAACCTAAGCAAGCACCTGCAAAAATACTTGGTGCAAAAACGCCACCATCACCACCTAACTTCAGTGTTAAACCAGTTGTAAAAGGTTTTACAATGACCAAAATTAACGCAAGCAACGCTATGCTAAGTATATAGCTTTTTTCTTGTGTAAATTGAATAATGGTGTGATATCCTGATCCATATAATTCGGGTAAGAAATACAAAATACTTCCCAAGAAAATAGAACCGATAAGTAATTGCAATAATGGTCTGTGTTCAAAAAAAGAAGCCTTCTTTGAATATGTCACAACCTTTGTCATATATACACCGTAAACTCCCGATAACATACTTAATACAATAAAAAATGGTAGAGCTTCATACTTCCAATCGTGAACATACTGACTGAGATCGACCAACGGATGAACATTCATTAAGAAAAGTATGGCGGTTGCAAAAGCCACGCTAAGAATATGTGTAATCCAAAACACTTTTGTTTTCTGTTTCCTTATGGTTTCATACGAAAAAAACAAACCTGCCAACGGACTACAAAACAAAATAGTGACACCACTGGCAATAGCGGCTCCCATAAATTCTTTTCTGTATTTTTTAAAAATCACATCTTTTCGCGATGCCATATCACCCAAAGTTGCTGTTGCTACAACGGTTGAAACTTCTATTCCTGTGGTTCCACCAAAAACAACGGTAAGAAATCCATTAAAGAAATGCGACAACACTTTATATGAAGGAATCTTTTTCTTTGATTGAACTGCTTCTAATACTTCTGAAATTCCTTTATTCTTCTTTTTATTAAATACAAATTGACGTAAAACATAAATCAAGGCTAAACCAATAAAAGGAAAAACAATAAAAAACAATTGAAAATCTTTTGCTTTGTGTAGCAATAAATGTTCGTATTGTTCCACCAAAGTTTTAAACATTAACGTTAGCAAACCTACTACTATACCTACCAATGCAGAACACAAAGCAATACGACTCCATTTTACCCATTGGTAATTTTTTCTGGATACGTGCGTTTTAAAATTCATAAATACAAAAGGAGAAGCTTAGCTCCTCCCTACTTAATTAAACTTTATTATAAAGATTTTGGCCCAAATTCTTCAAAGAAAATTTGTTCCTCATTAACTTGGTTCGTTTTTAAATCGTCAATCATTTTTTCGATAAATGGACGAGGTCCGCATACATAATATTCAGCGTCGCTATCAAATTTCCAATCTTCTATTTTTGTAAAATCGATATGACCTTTCAAAACACTTGCATCTGCTACCGACTCTTCTACTATATCGTAAAATTGATATTTACGAACGTTGGGATGATTGTTTTGAATATTTTTGATTTTATCAGCAAATGCATGTACTTCTTTGTTACGACACGCATGTATCCAAACCACATCTTGTTGCGCTTCTTCGTTCAAATCTAAAGTTTCTAACATAAACAACAAAGGCGTTTGACCAATTCCACCGCTGATAAATACTTTTTTGTTTGTATTTTCTTGTAACACAAAATTACCTGCAGGAGCGCTCAGTTCAACTTCACTACCTTCAACAATATGATCGTGCAAAAAATTACTAATCATACCATTTACTGCAATGTTTGGCCCTTGTTCACGTTTTACAGAAATACGGAAATACTCAGCATTTGGCGCACAAGAAATGCTATATTGACGAATTTGTTCCAAATTCATTTCAGGTAAAAATACTTTGATACTTAAATATTGCCCTGGTAAATGATTTGGAATTGCTTTTCCGTCTTTTGGTTTTAAGTAAAAAGAAGTGATTTCGGCAGATTCTTCTACTTTACTTTTCACAATAAATGTACGCCAACCTATCCAGTTACCCGTTTCTTCTTTTTTGTTTTGATACATTTTCTGTTCGTGCCCAATCATCAAATCTGCCAATTGATTATACGCTATAGTCCATGCTTCAAGTACTTCCTCTGTAGCTGCGTACTGTAAAACTTCTTTAATCGAAGCCAACAAATGTGTACCTACGATCTCATATTGTTCAGGTTGTATATTTAAACTGCTATGTTTGTGCCCAATCATATCTATAACAGGCATTAATACTCCTGGATTTGCAATATTTTCGGCATAAGCCAAAACCGCCATTGCTAAAGCTGTTTGTTGTTTTCCCGAATGCTGATTTCCCATATTAAACAGGTTTTTCAATTCAGGATGATGTGTAAACATTCTCTTATAAAAATGTTTGGTAAGTGCCACTCCGCCTTCTCTTAATAAAGGAACAGTTGCTAAAATTATTTGTTTATTTTGATCTGTAAGCATAATTAATTTTATAATTGTGCGGCAAATTTAGGCTGACAATTTATAGTGCTTCTATGACTGCAATCATAAAAACATGTTGATATTTTTAATTACGACCATGGTTGAATTAGCTGTTAAAATGAGTGGTGAACGTGTATTAGTTTCAGTTTTATAAAGAGATATAAATGACAGTGTTGAAATGTCTTGATAGATAAATTTGATGTGATATTAATAAAACAATTGATCTAAATTTGAAAAAATAAAGTGATTATATGAAATATATCACCAGAAGTACAATTATGATTAAAAGACTTATAAAAAAAATCCGAAGAAGTAATAATTTCTCCGGATATAATAGTTAAAAATATAGTGCTTAAAAACGAAATTAATTCATCTTTTCTTTTATTGAATCTACAACATAATACACCATAGGTACTAAAAAAACTGTCAATGCCAATGATGAAAGTAAACCTCCGATAATTATCCACGCCAAGCCATTTTTCCATTCTGATGCTGTTCCACTCGCCAATGCAATAGGCAACATCCCAATCGCCATAGATAAAGTTGTCATCAAAATTGGTCGCAAACGTTCTTTTCCTGCTAAAATCAAGGCTTCTTTGTAATGTATTCCACTGCTTTTTAGTTGATTTGTAAAATCTACGATTAAAATTGCGTTTTTTGTGACTAATCCCATTAGCATAATCAATCCAAGTAAAGCAAATAAACTCATGTTATTTAGAGACAAATTCAATGCTAAAAATGCACCAATAATTGCAACAGGTATAGCAAATAGCGCCACAAAAGGATAAATAAAGCTATCATATAAGGCTACCATAATCAAATAGATAAGTAAAAATGAAATTAATAAAACCGAACTCAATGCTCCAAAACTATCATTTTGTCGTTTAATTTCGCTTCCCCAAGTGAGTTCCATATTTGCAGGTAAAGGGTTATTTTCAAGATAAGCGACAACGTCATCTGCCACTGTTCCAGAAGGTCTACCTAAAGCATCTGCCGTTAAGGTTACTGCTGCTTGTCTGTCTTTTCGTTCTAAAAGTGAATGCGAATTATCTCTTTCAATTGCTGCAAACTGAGAAACCTCGATCGGAATACCCATTGGATTGATTATATGAAGTTGGTTAAGGTCATCATAATTTTCTCGACTAAATTTATCCAACCAAATACGAACAGGATATTCTGTTCCATTTTCAGTTAAAATAGCATCGTCATTCCCCGTAAAAGCTGTGCGCAAATTTGTACCCACATAAGCTGTCGTTAAGCCTAAACGTTGCATTTTATCTTTATCTGGAATTATTTTCAACTCTGGACTTCCTGTCTCGACTGATAATCGAACATTATCTGCGCCAGGAATCTTTTCAATCATAGCTTTTAAATCATGACCTGATTGTAAAACTTGCTCCAAATCGCTTCCACTCAAAGTAATTTCTATCGTTTCTGTTTTAGGGACTAAACCAATAACTGTAATAGAAAAACTAATACCTGTATATTCTTTTTGCAAATCTTCCCTTAAATTTTGCATAAATTGTTCTGTAGAGAGGTTATTAATTTGATTTTTAGGCTTTAACTGAATATTCAATTCGGTTTTGTTGACAGCACCAACTCCAATGCTTCCTATACCTGTACTTGGTCCACCTACATTACTAAAAACAGCTGAAACTTCGGGTTGATTTAGAATATAATTTTCTATTTTTTGTGACACTAAATTATTTTGTTGAATAGAGGTACTTTTATCAAACTCCAATGCCAATCGAAACTTTCCTTGATCGCCGGTAGCGATTAATTCTTTTCCTATAATTCCTTGTTTCATCATTACCGCAGTTCCTACAAATAGTAACAAAACAAATCCTGTAAAAAGCAATTTATGACCTAAAACCCAATTTAAAGTTTTGCCATACCAATTGATAAATTTGTCTAACTGATGTTCAAACCAAAGTAAAAAACGATTAAAAATAGTCGTAGGTTGTAAATCTTCTTTTTTTCCAATGCGTGAAGCTAACCAAGGAGTTAACGTAAACCCTACCAATAAACTTGTTAACGTAGAAGTAATCACTACTACCGAAAACTGTTTGAGCATATCGCCTACAAAAACTTGTAAAAATAAGATGGGTAAAAATACCACTACATCCACCAATGTAATAGAAAGTGCTGAAAAACCAATTTCCATTCGTCCGTCCAAAGCTGCAGTTGTTTTATCCTTTCCTTTATCCAAATGACGTTGAATGTTTTCTAAAACAACAGTTGCATCATCCACCAAAATACCAATAATTAAAGACATGGCAAGTAAAGTCATCAAATTAAGCGTATAACCTAATAACCACATCACTGCAAAAGAAGTAATTAAAGAAGTTGGAATAGCGACCAAGACAATCAATGCATTTCTGAAACTACGCAAGAAAAGTAACATGACCAATGCAACTAAAATAACAGCTAAAATCAAATCATACATCACCGAATTAACAGCTGCAATAGTTGTATCCGTACTATCGTCAGTGACTATAAATTGTACATTAGAGCTTGAATTTTGTTCTTCGATCGATTGGAACTGTTCTCTTATCAATTTCGAAACATCTACGGCATTGGCATCTCCTTGTTTCTTAATCAATAAACCTATCCCATTTTTACCATTGTAACGACTGTAAGAAGTAATTTCTTTCACTCCCTCTTCTACAGATGCAATATCTTTAACGTAAATCGGACTATTTGGAAAAGGCATTGCAATTTGTACATGTTGAATTTCTGAAAGTGTATTAAATTTCCCAACTAATCGAACCGAGTTATTTTCTTGGTCAGTTTGCAATTTACCAACAGGAATATCAATTCCAGAACGATTAATGGCTTCCACTATTTGATTCATAGAAATTTTGTAAAGCTTCAGTTTTTCTTTATCTACTTTTACTTGAATTTCTCGTTCTTCTCCACCTAAAATGGTAATTTCGGCCACTCCTTTTAATTGTTGAATTTGCGGTAGAAAATCGTCTTTCATTTTCTGGTAAAATACAGTCGATTCTAAATCGCTTGTTGCACTCACCGACATTATAGGCAAATCATTAGGTGACACTTTGCTCATCACAGGACTCTGAATATCCTTTGGTAAATCCTTTCGAATATTATCAATATAGCGTTGCGCATCCTGCATTGTTTTATCCAAATCTGTTCCATATTTAAGATTGGCAATGATCACAGAAGCGTTGGGCAATGATTTTGTAATCAAATAATCTACACCTTCTAAATTAGAAAGTGCATCTTCTATTTTTCGGGAAACAGAAGTTTCAACTTCATTGGGTTCTGCTCCGGGATAAGCAGTACGGATAACCACAACAGGTTGATTAAAATCGGGCATCAGTTCATAGCTCAAATTCTTAAAACCAATGATTCCTAAAAGCGTAAATACACTAAAAAGTACAATGATCAATGAAGGCCTTTTAATGGAAATTTCTGAAATGTTCATTATAACTGATTTTATTTTATTGTGATATTCGCTCCATCAAAAAGGTTGATAAATCCATTGGTTACAATTACATCTCCTTGGTTTAAACCGCTTGATACAACTGCTGAATTACCTACATTTTTTCCTACAGTAATTGGTTGTATGATTGCTTTTCCATTTTTTATCAAATACACTTTTAGCTTGTCTTTTTCTTTGATAATTGCCGAAGAGGGAATAACAATACCTTGATTCTGTTTGCTATCAGAAAGACTTAATTTACCAAACATTCCTGCTTTTATAGATAAATTATTGATGTTATTTACATGGAATTGTATAGGAAAACTATTACCACTATTAGCTTTACTTCCAATCATTTTAGTCGTTACTACAAGTGGAAAATCGGGATAAAGATCCGCGCTAATTTTATAAGCTTGATTGGTTTGAAAATAAATCAAATCATTCTCTGGAATATTGATTGTAAAACGTAAACTGCTTATATCTGTAATCTGCAATAAAGGAACTGCAGGCGCTGCAAAACCACCAACCTCATTTAATTTAGCTGTAATCACTCCATTGAACGGAGCCTTAATAGCTGTTTTTCTAATTTGTTCTACTAAACTTGCTTGCTGTATTTTGGCTGATTTTAGATTTAATTTCGTTTTTTCCAACTGAATACCTTGTACTGCATCGGCTTCTGCTAAAATTGTATAACGTTTTACATCATTTTCTAAACCTTCAATCTGAACTTCAATTGTTTGTAACTGATATTTTAACAACGAGTTATCCAATTGTACAAGGGTTTGCCCTTTCCTTACTTGGCTTCCCATATCTACTAAAACAGCATTAATTTTTCCTTGAATATCCGAACTAATTTTAGATTCTTTATTCGGTTCAAAAATTCCTGTATAGGAATTCTCTGTATCTATCGCTCGCAAACGAATACTGTCTACACTTACAACAATCGGTTTTTCTTTATTGAATTGATAAACCTTACTTTCGGTAGTTTTCTTATTGCTTGTAAGTCTAAAAACAACCAATCCGATGAGAATAATCCCCACTATTATCCAACTTATCTTTTTCATATTACCTAAATTAACGATGTATAACTAAGCACTAAAAAATGAGTAGCGCATTTAGTTTACTACGTTTAGTTTTTAATGATTCCTTTCAGTTTTTTTATTTCTAAATCAGCTTTTAAATAATCCATTATAGCCAATAAATAATTTTGCTGCGCTTCTCTAAGTGCATTGTCTGCCAATAAAATATCCGTTAATGTTGCAACACCTTGTTTCTGTTGTAGAATTGATTGTTCGTAAATTGACTGGGCTAAATTTATTTGATTTTTAGTGTTGATGATTGTTTGTTGTGCCATCGTTTTTTGTCGTTCACTATTCTCTATCTCTACTCTATTTTTATCATCAATCAATTGCGCTTGCAGTTCGTTATTACTAATTTCTAATTTTTTCTGATTGATCTTTTGAAGAGTAACCGTTCCGTTGAAAATTGGATAATTGAGTTGTAAACCTACAAAGCCAATGGGATAAAATTTAAGAAAATTATCTGGTGCTTTATCATAACCAAAACCTGTTGTTCCATACGAAGCAACCAAATTAATTGTCGGAAGAGTTTTTGATCGATTTAAAACAGTTAATTCATTGTTTAATAACTTATTCTGAGTTTTGACAATTTCAAAATCAACTGTATTTTCTCTTGTATAATGGTTCAGCTGTTGTTCTTCCAATTCAGCAATTACGTCCACATCTTGTTCCATAGGAATTCCAATATTCAATTTCAACATATTTAATATTGAACTGTATTTATTCGATACATTTTCCTTTTGTGTACTAAGTTGATCAGCTTGCAATTGTATTTTACTAACATCTGTTCCTTTTGCCAAAAGTTGTTCTTTCAAAAGTTGCATATTCTTTAATAGCTTTTGTGTATTTATCCAATTACTATCCAAAAAATCAAGTTGATTTTTAAGAATTTGAGCATTGTAATACAAGGTCGTAATGTCGTATAAAACTTGTTCTTCCGATTTTTGAAATTGAAGCTGACTAAGTTCATTGGCGATTTTAGCATTCTCAATTGCTCCATAAACCTGTGGATTATACAAAGGCATTGTCAATCGGACATTTGCATTGATATTATGCGGTACGCCAAATTGTATATTTCTGAATTGTCCTTCGGGCACTTGCGGATTAAAGACATTCATTGGCATCAATTGTGTAGGCAATTCTATAAAATAATTATAATCAACATTTGCTGCAATTTTCGGAAGCAAATTAGCTTTTGCTTCTTTTTCCTTGTACGTACTGATATTGATGTTGTTTTGATTGACTTTCAACGTTTTATTATGCAGAATTGCCGAATCAATGCATTGCTTTAATGTCCAAACTTCTTGTGCCTGAACTGTATGCCATCCGATAAAAAAGAGCGGAATGATCAATAGTTTGCGAGCGTTCACTAACATTTTGGAGTAAATTTTTTTATTTTAAAAGAATTAAATGTGATTTACAAGTTGCATTTAACCAATGTTTCACATGAGGTTCTATAGAAATATAATCGCCTTGTTTTAAAGTAATTTGTTGCCCTTTTTCATCTTCGTAAGTTGTTATCCCACTAACGCATACAAGAAGTGCTGCTGTTTTTGTAATATGTTCTTTTAAAATAGCTTTTTCTTCTAATCGAATAGCCGTCGAAGTTCCCATTTCTCCTTTAAATAATAAAGTTGCTGAAACTTCTTTTTCCTGTTGATGTAATTCTTCTAAATTCATTTGAAATTTTTATGATAATCTTGATATGATTGTTGCAAATTTGTAACCGCATGCGTTGCTTTTGCTGAATCGGTTTCTGCTTCTAATGTTTTAACTATTTCCAAGTGTGGAAGTAACCATTTGTGCAATTCATCGTGACTCTTTCCTTGCATTGTACAACTTTTTATGAGTTTACTGTTTTCAGATTTAATTTCTTCTGCAAGTAACTTATAGTCTGTACCATTCGTTTGGATATAAGTATTGACTAATTCTTCACCCTTCGATACAAAAGGTTTCATTTCTTCATTCACTTTCCATTTTTCGCCATTGTTTAGCTCGATAATATCAGAATTTTCGTTGTGCTGATGAGCTGTCTCATCTTGAACTTCTGATTGCATTGCATTTTTTTCTGATGTAGTGTTACAACTCCAAAAGAGCATGACACTCATTGCTACTACAATTGTTTTTTTCATGTCCTAAAATATTTATTGTTTCTTATTTTCAATCATTTCTAATAGAGTTTCTAAAACTATTTTTCCATCATTTACCAAATCTGTTGAATGCCCCGAAATTTTCCATTTCAGTACAGTCATTCGTATTGACCCAAGAATAATAGTTGTAAGAGTAGAAGCATTAATTCGTTTATTATACTGACCTTCTCTTTGCCCTCTTTCAATATTAGACTGCACAAATTGTTGCATTAATTCTATTATTTCAGAAACTTTATTGCTTAAACTTCCGTCAAAATGAAAAATACTTTCTGCGAAAATGACACTTACAATTGCTGGTTTTTCTGTAAATGTTTGCAATTGAGAATTAAAAATAATTCTAAGTTCTTCTTCTGCTGTTGCATTATGATTCATGATAATAATACTGATACGCTTCTTCATTTTCGTGATGAAATAATGAAGTAGACAAAGTAAAATTTCATTCTTACTTTTGAAATGACGATACAAAGCAGGCTCCGACAATCCAATATCAGCTGCCAAAGTTTTGATGGTAAGGTTTTGAATCCCATATTTATCAATACGAGCTGTTGCTGCTTCCATGATTTCGATCTGTCGATCTGTAAAATTTTCCATCTGAATTAATCGTTTCTATTAGTGGTTAGTTAGTATTCACTCGCAAAAGTAACAACTAATAATTTATCGTACAATTATTTTTGACTTAAAACTTTTAAATCTATCTTGTATTTGATTATTTTTTTCCTTTTAACTACTATTTTCAATAAATAAAGTCAAAAAAAACAACTGTAAATCCTGGTATTGATTGTCATAAATTCAACACTACATTACTCATTTTTTTAATTTTATAAACGCACTTTTCAGCCAAAAGAAATCGTGAAATTTCTTTATTAATCTTATTTTTGCAAAATAATTTTGTCTTTAAAAAAATATAAATTTGAGTAATATAGTCAATTGGATAAGTTGTAAAGCTTGTAACGGTCATGGAACAAAAAGTCAAGGCGTTTCGAAAAAAAAACTTTTACGCTATGAATTTGCTCTCGCTCAATATAATAAAGATAAGAATACTCGCTCTGCTCCGATAAAGCCAAAAAAATCCATGCAAATTTGTACTTCATGTTCAGGTACTGGATTGACCATTCATAATGAACGTCCTGTAGCGGATGAAAACAAGTATCCACATGTTGCGATAATAGGTGCTGGAATTGGTGGTATTGCGTTAGCTTTAGCCTGTTTGCATCGACAAATTCCTTTTACTCTTTTTGAAAGAGATCGCACGTTTAATGATCGTTCGCAAGGATATGGTTTAACATTACAACAAGCGAGTAAAGAGATGAAAAAGTTTGGTATTCCTACTTTAGATAAAGGCTTGATTTCTACTTTACACTTGGCGCATACAATTGATGGTAATGTGATTGGTGAATGGGGATTAAGAAAACTAATTCATAAAGAATCTGTAGAAACAAGAAACAAGAATAAACCTACTAATATTCACATCGCCAGACAATCTTTGCGTTTAGCTTTCTTAAATCAATTAGGAGGAAATAGTCACGTTTTATGGAACCATCAATTAATTGATTATAAACTAAATGACAAGATTGAATTAACCTTTGATGTTGATGGTGTTCAACAACATTTTAAAGCCGATTTATTGGTTGGTGCAGATGGAATCCGAAGTTCGGTTCGTCGAACATTGATCAAAGAAGAAATAAATCCTTTACGTTATTTGGGCTGTATTGTTATTTTAGGAATATGTCAATTAAGTGCATTAGAAAATTTAAATAATCCCTTATTAGATGGCTCAACTGTATTTCAGACGGCTAACGGAACAGAACGTATGTATATGATGCCTTATGATGAAAATGCAGTAATGTGGCAATTTAGTTTTCCTATTTCAGAGGAAGAAGCAATGGAATTAAGTAAAAAAGGAGCTAAAGAATTAAAAGCTGAAGTCGTAAAAAGAACACAATGGCATTCTCCTATTCCCCAGATTATTGCTGCAACTGAAACCGAAAAAATCACAGGATATCCTGTGTATGACAGAAATCTATTAGAACAAGATTTATTAAAAAATGCGGGGCCAGTCACTTTACTTGGCGATGCTGCGCATCCCATGAGTCCTTTTAAAGGACAAGGTGCTAATCAGGCGTTGTTGGATGCGTTGTTATTAGCAAAAAAGATTAAATCCGTTTGTCAAAATCAAGGAAAAAATCATGATTTGCGTAACGATATTTTACAACCTTACGAAAAAGAAATGATTGAGCGTAGTAGTGTGAAAGTCAAAAAATCGGCAGAAGCTGCAAAATTTCTGCATTCGGACATTGTTCTCAAAGAAGGAAATGTAACCTTTGGGTCGAAATGGTCTTCTAATTTAGAGCAATAACTTAAAAACAATTATATTCTAAAATAATAAAAGAGGAACCAAAATTCCTCTTTTTTCATTTTAAATTTATAACTGATTAGACCAATTGATAAGCTGTGTCATCTTTTACATCACTAATAACAAACGTACTATGAGAACTTCCAATAACTTTGATCGTTGTTAGTTTATTCACCATAAAATCTCTGTATTCGTCCATATTCTCGAAAGACATTTTTACAATGTAATCATAATCCCCACTAACATGAAAACAAGCTTGAACTTCTTTCAAATTTTGAATTTCAGTTTCAAAAATTCGAATATTATCTGCCGAATGTTGCTGTAATTTGATGTGACTAAAAACAAGTAACTCTTTATTTATCAACCTTCTATTAACTAAAGCTACGTATTTAGAAATAATTCCTGATTTCTCTAATTTTTTTATTCTTTCATGAATAGCAGTTGATGACAAGTTCAACTTATCAGATAATTCTTTGTAAGTAATTTTACTATTTTCCTGCAAATACATCAGTAGTTGTTGATCGAGAGTATCAAATTTCATTGTACAATTATTTTTTTTCTAAAGTAACAATATTAATTTGAAAAATAATCTAAAAAAACAACAAAAAGTTATCATCCTTAGAAAATATATTCTAAAATTATTCATTTTCATTATTTGTATTCTGAAATTCAATTCAATCCTCATAATAGTCTACTAAATTAATAGAATAATAATTCATCTTTTTCTTTTCTAATTCATTTTATTCATTGTATATTTGAACTCGAAAAAATCGAGAGGAAAGATTTGACTGATTGCAACCTCATAAAATAATTGCTAAAACAGGACTTCAGTTATTTCCTCCCCTCATATATCTTAAAAAAATATAGAAATGTCATATTTATTTACATCAGAATCAGTTTCTGAGGGGCATCCTGATAAAATTGCCGATCAAATTTCTGATTCAATTCTTGATCACTTTTTAGCATTTGATGCTAAAAGTAAAGTAGCTTGTGAAACCTTAGTAACAACTGGACAAGTTGTATTAGCAGGAGAAGTAAAATCAAATTCTTATATTGATTTACAACGTGTAGCAAGAGAAACTATCTCTGAAATTGGTTACACTAAAAGTGAGTATATGTTTGATGCAAACTCTTGTGGAATTTTTTCTGCAATTCACGAACAATCTCCAGATATTAATCAAGGTGTTGACAGAAATTCTGATGAAGAACAAGGTGCAGGTGACCAAGGAATGATGTTTGGTTACGCAACAAGCGAAACAGAAAACTATATGCCTTTGGCATTGGATTTATCGCACAGATTATTAAAAGAATTGGCTCATATTCGTAAATACGAAAAAGATTTATTACCTTATTTACGCCCAGATGCTAAATCTCAAGTAACAATTGAGTATGATAACGACAACAAACCAGTTCGTATTGATACAATTGTTATTTCTACTCAACACGATGACTTCGCTAACGAAGAAGCGATGAGAGATAAAATTACAAATGATTTAATTAGTATTTTAATTCCTCGAGTTAAAGCACAATTACCAGTTCATTTGCGCGATTTATTTACAGATAATATCACTTATCACATTAATCCAACAGGGAAATTCGTTATTGGAGGACCTCACGGAGATACAGGTTTAACTGGTCGTAAAATCATTGTTGATACTTACGGTGGTAAAGGTGCACACGGAGGTGGTGCATTTTCTGGAAAAGACCCATCAAAAGTAGACCGTTCTGCAGCTTATGCGGCTCGTCACATTGCTAAAAACTTAGTTGCTGCTGGTGTTGCAGACGAAGTATTAGTTCAAGTTTCTTATGCTATTGGTGTTGCTGCTCCAGTTTCATTATTGGTTAATACTTTCGGAACTGAAAAAGTTAATTTAACAGAAGGAGAAATTTCTAAAAAAGTTTCTGAAATCTTTGACATGAAGCCTTTCGCTATCGAACAAAGATTGAAATTAAGAAACCCTATTTACAAAGAAACTGCTTCTTATGGACATTTAGGTCGTGAACCTAAAACAGTTACAAAACGTTTTGAATCAGCTAACGGACAAGATGTTGTTGAAGTTGAAGTTGAATTATTCACTTGGGAAAAATTAGACTTTGTAGATCAAATAAAAGAAGCTTTTGGCTTATAAGCTGAAATTTTTATACCCATAAAAAATCCACTCAATGAGTGGATTTTTTTTATGATTATTATTACTTTATTCCATTAACCAACCAATACGAATCACCAATTTGATAAGATATATTGATACTATCTTTTGTCATTACAATGAATTTCGTTGGTGACCAATTTACATTTCGAAGTGAATTAGAACCTGTCATTTCCATCTCAATATCCTCAATAGGATCAACATGTTTGTTATCTGCTGTTTCAAAATCAAACCTGTATAATGTGTTATTTTTTGACACTCTTACAGTACCGCTGTCCTTTACTTCAGTTCCCAAAGAATCTCGAAAAATAATAAATCGTCTTTCATATTTTTCTTTGTAAACTATATTTTGGCTATCATCTTCATTAGAACACGAAAATAAAGTCATCAAAATAGTCATCAAAAATATACTCGTTCTCATTCAACTCTTCTTTATACATTTAACTATTTTCAGCAAAAAATATTGCACAAAAAAAGACGTTCTATTTTAAACGTCTTTCCTTCTACATTAATTCGTTACTTATCTTGTTGCATTAGCAGTCCAAACTTTTCCATCTCTTGTATACAAAATCGTTAGTTTATCACTATCAATTCTAATGTACGAAGTCTCATCAGCACCAATACTCACTAAAGTATTATCACCTTTTTTCTCAAATTCAACTCCATTTAAATCAGGAATTTTATCCGAAAAAGCAAAATTGTATTTTGTACCACTTGCAATTTTCGTTACAAATACACTACCATTATCAGAACTTAGTCGATTATCTCCGTCAGTATAACTAATACTTCCTTTATAAGTTCCTGCAAAAAAATCATTATTTGCTGGATCATCGTCATCACTACAAGCTGCAAAAATGAATAAAGCGAAAAATGTTACCGCTAATAATTTCAATAGATTCTTCATGTTTTATATTTTTTTGGGTTTTATATGATTGATATTTTCAATTATAATACCATTAAATGTTAAAGAAAATCAATAAAGTAAATTTTAACATTTTTAACTCTCGCAAAAAATCGTACTTTTGGAACAATATATAATACCTATAAACATGAATTTATTGCAAGGTAAAACAGCAATCGTTACAGGCGCAACTCGCGGTATTGGAAAAAGTATTGCTGAAGTTTTTGTGAAAAATGGCGCAAACGTTGCCTTTACTTATGCTTCTTCTGTAGAAAAAGCTAAAGCTTTGGAAGAAGAATTGGGACAATTTGGTAAAGTTAAAGGTTATCAGTCTGATGCTTCTGATTACGAAGCGGCTCAAAAATTAGTTGAAGATGTAATTGCAGAGTTTGGTCAAATTGATATCGTAATCAATAATGCTGGAATTACAAAGGATAATTTATTGATGAGAATGTCTGTAGAAGATTTTGAGAAAGTGATTCAAACGAATCTTAATTCTGCTTTCAACCTAACTAAAGCAGTTATCAAACCAATGATGAAACAACGTTCAGGATCTATCGTAAATATGTCTTCTATTGTTGGAATCAAAGGAAATGCTGGTCAAGCAAATTATGCCGCTTCTAAAGCAGGATTAATTGGTTTTTCTAAATCAGTTGCTTTAGAATTAGGTTCTCGCAACATTCGTTGCAATGCAATCGCTCCAGGTTTTATCGAAACAGAAATGACTGAAGTTTTAGACCAAAAAGTAGTTGAAGAATGGCGTAATGGTATTCCATTAAAACGTGGAGGACAACCAGAAGATGTGGCTAATGCATGTTTATTCTTAGCGTCAGATTTATCAAGTTATGTAACAGGACAAGTTTTGAGTGTAGACGGAGGTTTACATACTTAATTCTTAAAAATATCATACTTTTTGAAAGGTTTTGTTTAGTAAATTTGCTAATCAAAACCTTTTATAATTTAAGACAACTACGTTGAGAAAAATATCAAATAAATTAAATGTTCAATTGATTGCTGAAACTTTTTTGGCTTTTGGAATTGATTATATCGTACTATCGCCGGGATCTCGAAATGGAGCATTAACGATGCAGTTTGCCAATGACAAACGTTTCAAAACTTATAGTGTTATCGACGAGCGTTCGGCTGGATTTGTTGCGTTGGGAATGGCACAGCAACTTCAGAAACCTGTTGTCGTTTGTTGTACTTCGGGTTCGGCAACTGCAAATTATTACCCAGCGATTACAGAAGCTTTTTTTCAGAATATTCCTCTAATTGTCCTATCTGCTGACCGTCCTGAACATTTGGTAGATAATTTTGATGGACAAACCATTCGTCAAAATAATTTATTCGAAAAACATTCTGTTCACAACGTTCAATTATCAGAAAGTGAGGAAACAGATGATTTGACACGAAATATGTTGTTGACGAAATATGCATTGATTGATTGTATGCATAAATCGGCACCAATTCATATCAACATGCCATTTTCTGAGCCTTTATACGAATCTGTTTCTACGCCCGATATAGAAATTGATAACATCACAATTGATGAAAAAGTATATCCTGAAATTGATGTTATTGATTTTATGAAACGTTGGAATTCTTCGAATCGTAAAATGATTTTGGTTGGTTTGCATCATCCAAATGCCAAATTTGATTATTTGCTTAAGCAATTAGCACAAGATGATTCGGTTGTTGTACTAACAGAAGTTACTTCAAATCTTCATAATGATCGTTATTTTAATAAAATAGATCAGGTTATTTTTCCCTATTCAGAGGAAGAATTAGAAGCTTTGAAACCAGATATTCTTTTGACGATTGGACAAAATATAGTGTCTAAAAAGATCAAAAAGTTTTTGCGTGAAAAACAACCAACGCAACATTGGCATTTAGATGAATATTGGCAACCAGATACATTTCAGGCTTTAACGGACAAAATTGAAACAAAACCTGAATTCTTTTTAGAGCAATTTGTGCCATTTGTCAATCCAAAAGAATCGGATTATTATACAACGTGGAATTCGATTAGAGAAGCAAATAATATCAAACACAAAGAATATATCAATATGATTCCGTTTTGTGATTTGAAAGCCTTCGATTCTATTATTCGAAATTATCCTGAAAATTGGCAAATTCAATATGGAAATTCTACTGTTATTCGTTATGGATTATTATTTGATCACAACGATTCGAATCCTGTTTTCTGTAATCGTGGAACAAGTGGAATTGATGGCTCTACTTCTACCGCAATTGGTGCTTGCATCGCTTCTGAACAAAATACAGTAATGATAACAGGCGATATTTCATTCTTTTATGATTCGAATGCGTTATGGAATGTTAATTTACCTTCTAATTTCAGAATTATTTTGATCAATAATGGTGGTGGAAATATTTTCAAATTTATTCCTGGTCCTTCCGAAACAGATGTTGTCGAAGATTATTTCGAAACCAAACATCATTTCACAGCAGAACATTTAGCTAAAATGTATGATTTTGAATATGAAGTCATTTCAAATTTAACTGATTTAGAAAATTCTTTCAATAATTTTTATGCAGAAAGTACTCGTCCTAAAATTTTAGAAATTGATACGCGAAACGCATCGAATGATGCTATTTTGAGAGGATATTTTTCTTTTATAAAATAGATGAAATCATATAACAAAATAACCTTCAAAAATTTGAAGGTTATTTTGTTTGCACATATTTCTTTATGTTTTGCATCATATTTATCCAAGCATTTTCTGAATGTGATCGTTCAAACTCATCAGCGAAATCTTTACCTTCAATTGATAAATACGTAAAATTACCCACAGATTTTAGATTGAAAATCACTTCAATTTCATGATCAGAGTTTTGTTTTTTGTAATTGTAACGCAATCGTTCATTCTCTAAAATAGACGTTATGAGTGCCTCATCTACAATTTTTTCATTATTCTTCTGCGTTTCAAAAATAATCTTCTCTCCTACTTTCCACTCGTTACAACTCATTTTCATATCGTCAAAACACGCACTAAATGAATCTTCATTTGTCAATACTTTCCAAATATTTTCGGCAGAACTATCTATCGAAATATTTAGCAACACTTCATCTTTTTCCATTCTTTATTCTTCTAATTTTTTATATTCTTCCAATTTATTTTTATAATTCACCGAAACTCTAATTGCCAATAACCCACTTAATCCTTGTAAATCATCTATTTCAAGATATTCGATATCATTTTTAAGAAATCCCTTTTTTATCAATAAATTAATATAATTTGTATATTCTTCTCTCAAAATATCTTCGGTATAAATAATACAAATTTTATGTGGCTGATTGATGCGTTCATTTGAACCTTTAACAAAAGCCTTGCTCAATCTTTTCTTTACGATTTCGTATTTTGCATTGTTGTATCCATTAACATCAAAGCGTTTTTCGTCTAATTTAAACAAAATATCAAGCGTCGTATTGGTTGCATATAGTAACGAAGCAACTTCCAATTTTAACGGATTTTTTTTCTGAATATTTTTGTAACCTTGCTCCAAAGCAATCATCGCTTGCAATTGCCAATACCTTATTTCTCGAATATTTTGGTACGAAAATTTATTTAAAGGCGCTATACTTCGACCAACGTATAAATTATAATCAATTCCATCCGTTTTAAATCGTTCATAATAATGAGGAAAAATCTCTTGCGCATCCTTCTGAAAAGCATCCAATTTATTCGACAAAAGAGAATTTGTCATGGCAATAGACTGATCAAACTTTTTGCGTTCCACATAATATAAACCTGTGGTCGAATCTAATTTATTCAGATATTCTTCTATAATTGATTTCTCATCTTCTTTGACATATTTCGGAATTTCGGGATGTATTTGAAAAGAAATATAATCAAATAATTCACTTTCAAAATAGATTTTATCGACATTATCAATTCGTTCTAAAAAATTTTGCAAATCTTCAATATAACTCAAGAATTTCACTTTATTCGAGCGTTTATGCAATTCTTTACAAATCAAGATCAAATAATTTAATTGATTGATATAATCCATTTTCAGACATTCATTGCGAATATTGGATGAATTTCGCACATCCAATTCACCGTAAATTGGATAAACATTTTGAAAAGAAATTTGAGATTTTTGTTTCGAATTTCCTCGATTTAATAGATGTTCCTTAGCTTTTTCTCTAAATTTCCAATCAACACTTGGGTGCAATGAAGTATATTCGGTTTGGATATAAGCGTTAATTTGATTTTCAAATTCTACCGAATAGCGGTAAATAGATTCTTCTAAAAGCGGTGTAATTTCGCGTAAAAGATTCGCATTAATTCGATTAAAAACTCCAGTTTCTTTTGAAGCAATTTCTAAAACACCAAGACATGAATTTCCATTTTTAAGTGGATAAAGAATTAAACTCTTGATTCCTGAATTTTTAGCAATTTGCAACATTTTGTCTTGAGGAAATTTCGTAAAAGCTGCATCAACACTTGAAACAACATAATAATCAGCTTTCGAAATTTTATTTTGTAAATCAGTACAAGCGATATCAGTTAATTTCAATTTTTTACGATGATCCATCAACAAACTATTATTTAATTGCAAAAGATGGCTAATCTCCAATTGATTTTTATCTGAATTGTAAGCAGAAAAACCAACCTCAAGTTCATTGATTCGAAATATTGATTTTAAAGCCGAAATAATATCAGATCTCACAATATCAAAAGGTTCTCCGTAAGATAAAAGTTTTGACTTCAAGTTAGAAAGTGCGATTTCGGTTGTGTTATCAAAAAATGATACCAAGTTAAACCCTTTGGCAATCCACGAACCAATCGGAATTTTTTTCATCCACAAGGAAGTGTCTTCGTAATTATTCAACAAGTCATCAATTTCATCTTCAGACAATTCGAATTTGTTTTCAGAAGGAAATATTTTAAAATAATCATGATTAATATCCGTTCCCAAATAGGTTTTGTAACCATTTTCATTTTCTATAACCAATTGATTGGATAAATTGAATTCTAAATTTTTATGGTAATATTTTGATAAAATAAAACAACAACAAAACTTATAGAATGTTTCATAATCAAGGTGTTCATAATTAAATTTTAAGCTTGATGTCTTGTTCTCTATGAATTCCTTTAATCGATCGGTTGCAAATATAAATTTATCCGAAAACGGGAAAGTTATTGCTTTCAGGTTATATTTAATAAAAGGTTTTGGAATAATTTTATCGATAATTGGTTCTACATTATGAATTAATTTTTCAAAATCTTCAAATGTTTCCACTCCATCAATCAATTCTGGACGAGTTACTTTTAGGTATTCTAAAAAGGCATTAAACTCTCCAAAATTATATTCAGACGCTTCGAGTTCCTTGAATAAAGTCTCGAACGAATAAATAATTTTTATAGGTAAATTATCTATAAAAGGTTGTTCCATATATTTCTCAAAAATAACAAAAGACTACTTTTTAGCAGTCTTTAAGTTATACATATTATTTGTAAATTATCGTGTAAAAACCAATTTTTCTTCGGTAGATAAATTCTCATCAAAACGATACCCATCTACATCAAATGCTTTTACTTGATCCAATGTTTCAACATTATTTTCTGCACAATAACGCGCCATTGCTCCACGAGCATGTTTAAAATACATCATGATTTTTTTCAATTCACCGTTTTTGTAATCCTGAAATTCTACATCGATCATTGGTGCTTTTAGTGATTTTTTATCCAGAACTTTCGCATATTCATTACTCGCTAAATTTAGGATAAACTCTCCCTTCTTTAATTTTGAATTAAAAAATGACGTTAAAATTTCTTTCCAAAAACCATATAAATTCTTAGAACCATGCACATCTAATTTGGACCCCATTTCTAAACGATACAACATTACTTTATCAGAAGGTCTCAACATACCATATAAACCAGAAAGTAAAAAAGCATTTTTATTGAAATAATCTAATGCTTCTTCGTTTAACGTTTCTGCATTTAATCCTCTATAAACCTCGCCTTTAAAAGCTAAAGCTGCGGGAATAGCTTGTTTAGCTGTTGGCTTTATCGTCCAATTTTGATTACGTTCTACATTCATAGCAGAAATATCTTTCGAAATTTTCATCAATTTTTCAAGATCCTTTGCACTCATTTCTTTCATTACATCCATAATTTCTTGTGATTGTGCTAAAAATTGTGGTGTAGTCGCTCTCCATTTTGCATTCGTTTCAAGATTCATCATCTTTGCTGGAGATAATAATATTTTCATGTTTTCTTTTCTTCAAATAAATTATAAATAATCTTCA
This sequence comes from Empedobacter sp. 225-1, assembly GCF_030328185.1. NCBI lineage: Bacteria > Pseudomonadati > Bacteroidota > Flavobacteriia > Flavobacteriales > Weeksellaceae > Empedobacter > Empedobacter sp. 225-1. The sequence goes on from NZ_JACALO010000031.1 coordinate 40,220, forward strand.
ATATCACCTTTACCTTCACGCAAAACTTCTACGCCATCTGTCATATCAACAACTGTCGAAGCAACATTATCACCGTAACCGCTATCAATTACAGCATCTACTAACTTTTCCCATTTCTCAAAAATTAATTCGGGATCAGTAGTATATTCCACAATTTCATCTTCATCATAAATAGATGTTGATGCAATAGGATTTCCTAATTTTTCGACAATCAATTGCGGAACAGCATGATTCGGCACACGAATACCTACTGTTTTCTTACCTTTATAAGCGACAGGTAAACTGCGTGAGGCATTCATAACAAAGGTAAACGGACCTGGCAATGCACGTTTTAAGATTTTGAACGTACTATTGTCAATTGGTAATGTGTATTGAGATAAATGGCTCAAATCATTGCAAACAATAGAGAAATGCGACTTTTCGAGTTTAACGCCTTTCAGGCGCGCTAATTTTTCCATTGCTTTAAGATTTGTAATATCACAACCTAATCCATACACTGTATCGGAAGGATAGATAATCAAACCTCCATTTTGTAAAATTTTAACAACTTGATCAATTGATTTTTCTTGTGGATTTTCTGGATGAATTCGGATATAATCTGCCATTTGTAAATCTTTATCCAAAGATACAAAATTGACAACAAATCAATTCATGTATAGATTCTTGTTTTTTATTCACCGATTGAATTAATCAATGTAAATTACGTATTTTAAAATAACCAACGTCTCTATTAATTTAAAATTCAAGAATTTCAAAAACACATAATAAAATTTAATTAACTAATTTTCAATGTTTTAAGTTTTATAAAATCAGAATTATTATGATTATTGAATTATTTTATAAAACATATCAATGTTATAAATAACTTAGTAATAAACAATTAACACAAAGTTATATGAAAAATTTTTATTCAAAATTATTATTTATAGGAGCCTTATCACTCTCATTTTATACTAATCATGCAAATGCACAAGTTTATGCGATTGGTTCTGGACAAACAGCAACGGATGTAACTGATGATGGAAACATTATTACATTAAACACTTCGGATGTATGTTGTCAAAATAAATGAGACACCTCTTTCTAAAAATTAAGAGAGTGTTTGGTTTATAAATTTATTATTTTT
>NZ_JACALO010000032.1:0-40083 GCF_030328185.1 Empedobacter sp. 225-1
CAAATACGAATATATGTACTGTTTAAAATAAAATTTTATTGGTCTAATCCTGTATCATTTTTTCAGGACGTTACAAGTTATGCTTATTTCTTTACAGCATCTTTTAGAGGCTTCGTAACTTCCGTTACACTTTTTACTTCAGCTGTTTCTTTCAATGATTTTGTAGGACTTTCGTTTCCTCTGTGACACATGATACATGTTACAACATTAATCATTTCAGGATTATTTGCATTTTCCCAGTTGAAATTTTTAGCGTTTATTTCGCGTGTCATTACAATCATATGACGAGCAAATTCTTTCTCTTTTTTTGCATCGCTCGAAAAATCTAACTTTCCTGTTTCAGGATTCGCCGCATGGCAAAAATTACATTTTACGCCTAAGGCATCATTATATCCACGCATCAAACCTTTCAAACTATCTTCAGAAATATTTTGTGGTAAAACTTTTAAATTTTTCCATTCAGAAGTTGCAATTGCTTTTCCTGTATCAATTTGACGAGAAGTTGTAAAAGAAAAAATACTAAACATCAAAGCTGCTGCTCCCAAAGAAGCTACAATTTTATTCGATTTCATTTTTGATTAATTTTATTTTCCCAAGGTAAAAAATTATTAATCCTAAACTATTTATTTAAAAAATTTGGAATAATTTTAAATAAATGGTTTAAAATCTCCAAACCAACAAACGAGAAACTTTATTTCCTTGTTGCATATTTACAATTCGGTAATCTCTTACTTTTTCACGTTTCAAAATTCCTTCTAAAATTCGAACATTCTCTTTCTTTGAGACTAAAGTTGTAAACCATTTCACCTGATGTTTAAACTCTGCACTTTCTTTGATCATTTTCGTGATAAATAAGCGCTCTCCTCCTCTACACCAAAGTTCTGAATTATTTCCACCAAAGTTTTGAATAGGTTTTTGATCCGATTTTTGACCTAAATTTTTCAATTTACGCATGGTTTGTTCCATCACTTCTTGATTTGATCTAAAAAATGGCGGATTACAAATCGTAATGTCGAATTTTTCACCTTGTTTTATAATATTCTTAAAAATATTATTTGGATTAAATTGCATTCTTATCTCTACTTTATTGCGTAATCGTGTATTTTTCTTCACGATTTCTTCCGCATTTTTGAAAGATGCATAATCCAATTCTGCTCCTACAAAATTCCAATCATATTCGTGATTTCCAATAATCGGATAAATACAATTCGCACCAACTCCAATATCTAAAACTCTTACGTCTTTTCCGCGTGGAATTACTCCATCAAAACCTTCGCCCAAAATATCTGCGATATAATGAATATAATCTGCACGACCTGGGATAGGTGGACATAAGTTATCTTTTGGTAATTCCCAATAATCAATATCGTAATACGTTTTTAACAAAGCTTTGTTTAACGCTTTTACTGCTTCTCTGTCCGAAAAATTAATCGTTGGTTCGTTCTCTTTATTTGGTTTGATATATTTAGAAAGTGCTGGATGAATAGCACATAGTTTCTCAAAATTATAAGGCGCTAAATGACGATTGCGCGAATGTAATTTTTTTAATTTACTCTTTTTTTCGGGAGTATCCATACAAAAATATTTATGCAAAAATAAGACAACCTTTGCATTTATCTGCAAAGGTTGTTTTTGATTTCGATTATTTTAATTGTTTTTGTAATGTTTCTATTTGTTTCAACAAATGATGAATCACTTCTAAACCTTCTAAATTAACGCCTAAATCATAATGAAATTGAATAAATCGTTCGATTAATTTCAAATCATTTTCTTCGATAAAATATTCTTGGTTACGTTCGTGTAAAACGACTAAATCATTCTTGTATAAATCAATTAAAAATTGAGGTTCAATCTGATGATATTGACAATATTGAACAACTGATATTGTGATGTTTTTCATGGTTTTATACTTTTTTAATTGAACGTAATTTCTCGAATAATTCTTTCTCTTCGACCGATAATTGCGTCGGAATTTTGACAGAAAATGTCACATACAAATCTCCAAACTGATTCTCTTTCTTATAAATTGGCAAACCTTTTCCTTTCAATTTTACCTTTTTATTATTTTCTGTTCCTTCTTTAATTGGCACTTTTACTTTTCCAGAAAGTGTATCAATCATCACTTCTCCTCCCAGTATTGCGTCGTACATATCCACCTCAACGGTTGTCGATAAATCCGCACCATTCACTTCAAACTGTGTATTATTTTGAATATGAAATGTGATATACAAATCTCCATTCGGACCATTGTTATAGCCTTTCCCGCCATGACCTTTTATCTTAATTGTTTGTCCATCTTCTACACCTGCAGGAATTGTAATTCGAATATTTTTACCATTTACAGCGAAAGTTTGTTTGTGAGAAGTCAACGTATCTGTCAAATTCAATGTCAAACTGGCATTTACATCTTGTCCTTTATAACCTGTTGAACGGCTTCTACCTTCGCGTCCAAACATCGAACTAAAAAAATCTGAATAACCTTCAAAATCACCGAAACCTTCAGCTCCATCAAAATCTCTATTACTATATTGATATTGTTGCTGTTGTTGACGTGCTTTTTCATATTCTTCTCCATGTTGCCAATTTTCCCCATACTTATCGTATTTTTTACGTTTTTCTGGATCGCTCAGCACTTCGTTTGCTTCGTTTAATTCTTTAAATTTATGTGCAGCTTCTTCATTATTAGGATTAAGATCAGGGTGATACTTACGCGCCAATTTCCGATACGCTTTTTTTATCTCATCTTGTGATGCGGTTTTTCGTAAACCTAATGTTGTATAATAATCTATAAAAGCCATAGTAATTTATAAGTTTTGTGATTTAAATCAATCAAAATCAGTTCCAATTTTAACAAAACTGACAAGTCGACTCATACTTTGATGTCTATTATAACTTTTTTAATGTTTTATCCGAAATAGATAAATTTATTATGATTAATTCATAATATTTTAAAAATAATTTGGATATATTCAAAAAAAACAAGTATTTTCAATTCATAAAATAGTAGAAATGAATAGTAGATATTTTTCGAAAAATATATTAATTGGATCAGCCGTTGCTGATGCATTAGGAGTGCCAGTTGAGTTTAAAAGTAGGCAAGATTTACAGAAAAATCCAATAACAGATATGATAGGTTATGGAACTTACAATATGCCTCCCGGAACTTTTTCCGATGACAGCTCGTTGATGTTTTGTTTGGCCGAATCGCTTTGTAATGGATACAATGTTAACGATATTGCAGAAAAATTTCAGATGTGGATGCACGAAGGTTACTGGACTGCTGACGGTGAAGTTTTTGATGTTGGAATTACGACAAGAAAAGCGATTAATCGCCTACGAGTAGTAAAACATCCAATTGAAGCTGGTTCTAAAGAGGAAGGTGACAATGGAAATGGTTCGTTGATGCGCATTTTACCTTTGGCTGTTTTTACAAAAGATTTACCGATTGAAGAACGTTTCGAAATTGTAAAAGAAGTTTCGTCTATTACGCATGCACACAATCGTTCTATTTTAGCTTGTGTTTATTATATTGAATTTGCATTGAACACTTTGGATGCTGAAAATTTGGAAGAAGCATATTTAAATACTAATTTTTGGTTGAAATTATTTTTAGAAGAAAATGAAATCTATAAAAAAGAGCTTACATACTTTGATCGAATTTTAAGTGGAAAACTAATTGATCTAAAAGAAGATGATATAAATTCAACGGGTTATGTGATTGATAGTTTAGAAGCTTCTATTTGGTGTTTATTACATACCGATTCGTATAAAAACTGTGTTTTAAAAGCTGTTAATTTAGGACATGACACCGATACAACTGCATGTATTGCTGGCGGAATAGCCGGAATTTTTTATGGAATAGAAACTATACCTTCTCATTGGATCGAACAATTAGCTCGCGTAGATGATATTCTTCTTTTAGCAAAACAATTGGAAGAAAAGTACGAGTTTTAGAAAGATTATTTTATCTTAAATTCAACAAAAACATTTTTCGTAATTTTGCAAAATGGAAAGTCAAAAAAATAATCCATTACACGGAAAACGATTAGACGATATTATCGAAGAATTAATCATTTATTATGGTGGATGGGAAGGTTTAGGTAATCAAATAAACATCAAATGTTTTAATGATAATCCGAGTTTAAAATCTTCTTTAAAATTTCTTCGAAAAACAGATTGGGCACGAAAAAAAGTAGAAGAATTGTACATCAAAAAAATTGCAAAATAATGAGTGCAACTATTCTTGAAGAGAAAATTTTTATTGATACTGAACTTTTAACAAATATAGAAGAAGAAAGTCAAGTCATTATACATTGTTGTATGAATGCTGACGAATATGCAAATGCAGCTCGGATTTGGCCATCTACTTTTATAATTGATAATCAATCAGGAAAACGTTGTCAATTGGTTTTTGCAGACGGAATTACAATGTATCCAAATTGGACATATATCGAAGAAAAATCTTCTTTAAATTTTACTTTAATCTTTAATGGTTTACCAAAAAGTTGTCGATCGTTTGATCTTGTCGAAATTATCCCTCAAGCTGGAGGGTTTGAATACCGAAAAATAAATCGAAATAAAAGCGATGTTTATCACGTCGAATTTTCAGAATAAACTAAAAATGCGTTTCAAATGAAACGCATTTTTTAATCATATAAACTGTATTTTTTATTGAATTACTCCAATATCATTTCGGTAATATTCGTAATCAAAATGTACTTTCTTGATGTTTTCATAAGCTGTTTCTCGTGCTTGTTCTAACGTATCTCCTAAACCAACAACATTAATTACACGTCCGCCAGAAGTCACAATTTGATCTTCTGACAACTTGGCTCCTGCAATAAAATTAGGACAAGTTACATTTTGTAAACCACGAATCTCAAAACCTTTGTCATAATTCCCTGGGTATCCGCCCGAAACCATCACTACACAACATGCATGTTGATTTTTGAAATTCAAGTTAAGGTCTTCACCTTTGATTGCTTTGTTAACCGCATCAAATAAATCATTTTCTAATAAAGGTAAAGTTGTTTGCGTTTCTGGATCGCCCATTCTTAGGTTATATTCTAACAAATAAACACCTTTTGTTGTAATCATCAATCCAAAGAAAATTACTCCGGCGAACTCTAATCCTTCTTTGATCAAACCACATTTAGTTGGTTCCATAATTTCTTCTTCGAACATTTTGAAATGCTCGTCCGTAAACAATGGATTTGGAGCAATAACGCCCATTCCACCAGTGTTTAAACCAGTTTCTCCTTCACCAATTTTTTTGTGGTCTTTTGCTGATACAAACGGAACGATTTTCTTTCCATTGAAAAAAGATAAAATAGACGCTTCAAAACCTTCTAAATATTCTTCGATTACCACTTCATTTCCTGCATCTCCAAAGGTTTTATCTTCCATAATATCTAAGACAGCTTGTTTAGCTTCATCGAAATCTTGACAGATAATAACACCTTTTCCTGCAGCTAAACCAGAAGCTTTTACAACAATTGGATATTCTTGTTCTTTTAAATAATCAATCGCCAACATTGGTCCTTGAAAATTTTTATATTTCGCAGTTTTCACACCATATTGATCCATAAAATCTTTCGCAAAAGCTTTAGAAGCTTCCAATTGAGCGGCATCTTTATGTGGTCCAAAAACATTTAAATTTTCTTTCTGAAAAATATCAACAATTCCTTCCGATAATTCTGCTTCTGGACCTACAAAAGTTAAATCGATTTGATTTTCCTTTGCAAAATCCTTCATCTCTTCAATCGAAGAAACTGAAACATTCGTACCTATTTGCGCCGTACCTGCGTTTCCTGGAATAAAGAACAATTCTAATTCTTGTCCTTTTCGTTTGAAATCCTTAGCAAATTTCCACCCAATTGCGTGCTCGCGACCACCAGAACCGATGATTAATATTTTTGTGTTCATTTGTTTTATTTTTAAATGAAAAGTGAATAATAATAAACGAAAATTCTATTCTCGATACATTTTCTACGAAAACACTCGAATTGACGAATTTTCAAATTAGTACATTAACTGATTATCAATTAATGCATAAAATGTCTCATTCCTGTAAATACCATTGGGATGTTTTTCTCATTACAAGCATCAATTGACTCTTGATCTTTGATTGATCCACCTGGTTGAATAATCGCTTTGATTCCGTTTTCAGCAGCAAAATCAGCTACATCACGGAAAGGGAAAAAGGCATCAGAAGCTAAAACTAAATCTTCTTCCACTTTTTCTTTCGCACGAGAAATTGCTTGCTGAGCCGCCCAAATACGATTCGTTTGACCACCTCCAATACCGTAAGCTTGACCATTCGTTGCAACAACAATTGCATTCGATTTTACCCATTTTACAATTTTTTGAGCAAAAACTAAATCTGTCATTTGACGATCTGTAGGTTGCACATCTGTTACCACTTTAAGATCTGTTGAAAATTGGTTATCTGTCGATTGAACAATTAAACCTCCATCAACTTTTACGTAAGTTACTTTATCCGAAACTGGATTTTTAACTTTGATGATGCGTACATTTTTCTTTTGTTTGAAAATCTCTAAAGCCTCTTCTGTAAATGAAGGTGCGATAACTATTTCTAAGAAAATTTTGTTTAATTCAACCGCAGTTTTACCATCAACTTCTTTGTTAAAAGCGATGATTCCACCAAAAATTGACATTGGATCACATTCGTATGCTTTTTCGTAAGCTTCTAACACATTCTCTCCGATTGCTACACCACAAGGCGTTGAGTGCTTAACGGCGCAACATGTTGTTTCTTCAAATTCTGAAACCACTTTGTAAGCTAAATCCATATCACGAATATTATTGAAAGAAAGTTCTTTTCCTTGTAAATATTCGAAATCTTTCATTGCCCCATTTTTCGTTTTATCAACGTAATAGGCTGCTTTTTGATGTGGGTTTTCACCATAACGTAAATCCATTACCTTTTCATAAGAAGACTCTAAAAATTGAGGAAAGTCTTCACCTAAAATGTACGTAGAAATCGCTGCATCATAAGCAGAAGTTAAGTTGAACACTTTACCAGCACATAATTTACGTGTTTCTATAGAAGTAGAACCATTCTCACGAATCTCATTCATCACCACTTCATAATCGTTTACATCTGTTACAACTGTTACGTCATAGAAATTCTTTGCTGATGATCGCAACATAGATGGTCCTCCTATGTCAATAAATTCGATCATTTCTGCTTCGGAAAGACCTGTGTTCATCTTCTCGAAGAATGGATATAAGTTTACAATTACGATATCAATTGGATTAATTCCGTGCTCTGCAATTGTTGCCATATGATTTTCATCTGAACGACGAGCCATTATACCTCCGTGAATAGCAGGATGCAAAGACTTTACACGACCATCTAAAATTTCTGGAAAACCTGTCACATCTTTTACTTCTGTCACTTCGATTCCATTGTCTTGTAAATGTTTGTACGTTCCTCCTGTTGATAAAATTTTGTAATCTTGCTCAACCAAGAATTTTGCAAATTCTAACAAGTTCGACTTGTCCGAAACACTGATTAGCGCCTGTTTTTGCATTTTGTTTTAGTTTTTAAAGTTTATTGTTTGTTTATTATTTCGGGAAAAATAAAATACCTCAATGCAGAACACATTGAGGTATTTTTCTATTTATGCTTCACTAATTTGCTTAATTGCTTTGATGTAGATTTCACTTTCTACTTCAGCCACTTTTCGTTGCAAATCTGCTATTTCATCATTTTCTTCGATTTCAAAAGTTCCTTGACATATGATTTGCCCTTCGTCTACTCCAGCCGTTACATAATGCACTGTTGCTCCCGAAGTTTTTTCACCAGCTTCTAAAACTGCTTTGTGAACTTTTGCGCCATACATTCCTTTACCTCCAAATTTTGGTAACAATGCCGGATGTATATTTATCATTTTAGCACCCCATTTCTTTGTAAATTCTGAAGATAAAATGGTTAAAAAACCTGCCAAAACAATTAGATCAATATCTTCTCCTTCTAAGTTATGTTCGGCATCTTCCGAAAAAGTTTTTCGGTCTAAAACATACGTTCGGATATTTTTATCCAACGATCGTTCAATTGCATAACAGTCGCGGTCTGCCATCACCATCGAAATCTCGACATTTGGTAAGGTTCCGTCTTCAACTGCATCAATAATATTTTGAAGATTTGTTCCGCCTCCGGAAACAAATACAGCTATTTTCATGTTTGTTTGTAAGTAATCTTGTTTGTTTTGCAAAGATAAGATTTTAGTTGAAGGAAGTTGTAAAATATAACTTGATTTTAATCTATATTATAATGATATTTACGATACAAATAGATATAAAAAAGGCTACTTCATATTGAAATAGCCTTTGAAATATTTTTTAGTGAGTTGCTGATCCGTCTACTCCGTGAGCATGTCCATGAGACAATTCTTCTTCTGTTGCTGGACGAACGTTTAAAATTTCTACTTCAAATTCTAAAGTCTTTCCTGCCATTGGAGGATTTAAATCTGCAATTACTGCTTCTTCAGTAACTTCAGTAACAGTTGCACGGAATTGATTTCCTGCATCATCTGTTAATGGTAATAAAGCACCAACTGGTGGTAATCCAGACTCTTTGAACATATCTAAGGGTAACTGAGCAACAGCTTCTTCTACTCTTTGTCCATACCCTTCTTCTGGAGAAATTACAAAAGATTTTTTATCACCTGCTGATAATCCTTTTAATTCTTCTTCAAATTTTGGAATCATCATCCCAGCTCCAACTAAAAAAGCCAAAGGTTCTTTTGCATTTGATTGTTCTACAAATACTTTTTCACCATTCGCTTCGATGGTATGCAATGAGTAGTTAACAGCTACTACGTGGTTGTTTTCTATTGTCATAAATTTAAAATTATGGATGCTTTCTATACAAAAAGCGTTCATTTTTTATTGCTATCTATTTAGCAATAATTATTCCTTTGGGTAATATGACCAATTCTGTCAGTTATTTATCCTTTTTAAACTGACATCATCATATTTAATCAATAAAAAGTAATGCTTTCTTGATATCTTCGTACCCTATTTCGCCATTGTAATAGTCATAAATAGGTTTTAAAATTTTATTTTCTTCAAATTCGATTTCACTGTACGCCATTCTAACTTTATCTAAAATTTTGTCAGAAGGTTTGAATTTTGAGTAATCCAAATCTGGTTCGATTTCTTTTATTTTACCAATATGATCAACAATTGCGGATGACGTTAAACCTCTTTTTTCAGCAATTTGATCTAACGATAAACCTTCTTTTACATATTCTAACGTGATTTCGTATGTTGATTTCTTTTGACCTTTTTCTTTGGTCTTATTTTTTTCGATATTTTTTGCAATTTGCTTTTTATCTAATGTTCCGCCTGAATATCGAATAAAAGCTGCCCAAGAATTTTGTAATTCTTTTTCATCTAAAAACGAATCAATTTCATTCGATAAAACCTGAAAACGTCTGTCAGCCTTCATGGCTAACGAGTCAATTTCTAATGCTGTTTGATTAAGTCCGTGCAACATCAACGAATTTAGATCGCGTAAACGAGATAATGCCACATATCCTTGACCTTTCTCAAAAGCTTTTGATAAATCAATAAAAGCCGAATCTAATGTCATTCCTTGCGATTTGTGAATGGTAATTGCCCAAGCTAATCTTAACGGAACCTGAGTAAATGAAGCCAATGCTTTTCCACTTTCGTCTTCAATGGCCCATTTTTCAGGCTTTGCTATATAAAATTCTCCATCCAATGTTTTGATGATTGGTTCATCTTTTTCTGTATATCCGGATACATTTCCAAGTGTTCCGTTTACAAAACCAACTTCAAAATTATTACGAACAAACATTACTTTTGCACCTATTTTAAGCTCTAAAACTTCGTCTGCTAAAACTGATTTTTTCAACACCTCGACTAAAGCAGGATTTCCTGCCACTTTAGCTTCAAATACTTTTGAAGAAGAATCGATACTAATCAATTGACCTTTATTAATTCGATCAACATCCATATTATGCGTATATAAACGCGTTTGAGAATCGATTTCATCTGGAAAATATTCGATTCGAGATTCTAATAAATCAACTGTTTTTTGGGTGATATTCCCTGAACGAATTTCATTCAAAATATCATTCAATGCATTATTCGTCTGACGATATTGCTCTGTTAAATAACAAATATGCACTTTAGATTGTACCCAAGCATCTGACATAAAACAGAATTTATCCTTCGATTCCTCCCATTCTTCACCAATTGGTGGTAACTGGAAAAAATCTCCCGAAAAAATGACTTGAACACCTCCAAAAGGTTCATCATTTTGTTTAAAAAACTTCAACACATAATCTACAGCATCTAATTGGTTTCGGTGCAACATCGAGATTTCATCAATAATCAAGACTTTGACTTTATCCATTTTATCGCGAAAATATTTTTTATCACGAAGTGAAGCTAAATATCGATCAGAAACATAATCTTTTATCCCAATTCCTGCCCATGAGTGTATTGTTTGACCATTCATATGCGTTGCGGCAATTCCGGTAGAAGCTGTAATAGCTACAGGAACACCATGTTGTTTTAGGTATTTTATATACTGATTGAGCACATATGTTTTTCCGGCACCAGCAGAACCTGTTAAAAAAACATTTCGACCAGATTTCAAAATTGCTAAAGCCTTTGATTGTTGCATAATATGATGTGTAAGTTTGGATTTTTAGTATGAATTGCAAAGATAGGAATTTTAGCACGAACTATTAATTTGCGTAATTTTGAACAAACGATTAAAATATGATATTTATAGCAGGTGTAACCGAACGATCAAAAACAATAGAAGAAGGACTATTTGATTATCCTATTTGTCAACAACAAAGACAATATGTTCATAAACAATTTCGTAATTACCTATCATTTTTCTTCATCCCGTTAATTCCAGTTCATAAAACAAGAGAAAATGTGACATGTAAATTTTGTTTAACAAACATGCCCGTTCATGTTCTTAATAAATAATTATTGGCTTTAATTTTTAAAGCAAATAAAAAACCGGATAAGAAAATCTTATCCGGCTTTTTAAACTATTTAATCTACTATTTCAATATAATTTTGTCCGCACCAGCCTGAATTTCTCCAATCACAGCACTTCCATCAATAATATTCACTACTTTTTCAGCATCAGATTGGTCAACGATGACAACCATTCCGACACCCATATTAAATGTTCCAAACATTTCGTCTTCTGCAATATTTCCGCGTTTCGCTAATTCTTGCATTACTGTTGGTACATTTATTTTTGCTTTTTCTATTACAGCAGTCAATCCATCATTTATAATACGAGGAACATTCTCGATTAATCCACCACCTGTAATGTGAGCAATTCCAGTCATTTCGATACCTGCATCTTTGATTTTAAAAATATCGTTTTGATATAATTTTGTTGGAACTAATAATGTTTCGAATAAAGGTTTACCTTCAAATTCTTCGTTAAAATCTGGGAAAATTCTACGCACTAATGAGAATCCGTTTGAATGGAAACCACTTGATGGTAACGCAACAATTACTTGTCCAGCTTTTATTTTAGATCCATCAATAATTTCGTCACGCTCTACTACTCCAACACAAAAACCTGCAACATCATAATCACCAACCTGGTACATTCCTGGCATTTCTGCAGTTTCTCCACCAATTAATGCTGTTCCTGTTTCCTTACACGCTTGTGCAATTCCACCTACAATTTCTGCTGCAATATCAGAATCTAATTTTCCACAAGCTAAATAATCTAAGAAAAATAATGGTTTTGCTCCGTGGCATAAAATATCATTTGCACACATGGCAAAACAATCAATACCAACTGTATCGTAAACTTTAGAATCCAAAGCTACACGTAGTTTAGTTCCTACACCATCAGTTCCTGATACCAAAACAGGATTTTTATATCCTTCTAATTGGTAAAAAGCTCCAAAACTTCCAATTCCGTTTAACACATTTTCGTTATGTGTTGCTGCAACTGCATCTTTAATTTTCGATACCGTTTGATAACCTTCTTCCTTATCTACTCCGGCTTGTTTATATGTATTGCTCATTTTTTTGCTGTATTAGTGTAAAATGTAACAAGTATTAAGTACATTTTATTTTTGACTTTTTACAATTATAATTAATCGATATGCAAAGGATTAACCTCTTTACACTCTTCATTTGTATAATTTACCGGATATTTTTCTGTAAAACATCCAAAACAATGTTCTTTACTTCCTAATAAATCAATTAGATTATCAACTGTTAAGAAATCCAACGAATCTACATTCAAATATTCTTCAACCTCTTTAATTGATTTGTTTCCCGAAATTAAATCTGCTTTAGAAGGCATATCAATTCCTAAATAACAAGGAGCAATAATTGGAGGCGAAGCAGAACGGAAATGAATTTCTTTTGCTCCAGCTTCTTTCAAGATTTTGATTAAAAGTTTTGAAGTCGTTCCACGTACAATCGAATCATCTAAAACAACCAAACGTTTTCCTTTGATTTTTTCTTTAATTGGATTCAATTTTAAGTTGACCACTCGTTCGCGCATTTCTTGCGAAGGAACGATAAACGAACGCGACATATATCGATTCTTAATCAAAATTGGCTCATAAGGAATGCCTGATGCTTCTGAATATCCAATCGCAGAGGGAATTCCAGAATCTGGAACACCAATCACAATATCTGCATCAATTGGAGATTGTTCGTATAATTTCCGCCCAGATTCTACACGTAAATCATAGATTTCTTTTCCTTCCATATTCGAGTCAGGACGTGCGAAATAAATGTACTCAAATGCACAAATATTACGATGTTTTGGTTGCTTTAATGAATATGATTTCAATCCCTCTTCATTGATTACAATCAATTCTCCAGGTTCTACATCACGAATAAATTCAGCTCCAACAGCATCTAAAGCACATGTCTCAGAACAAACTATATAAGCATCATCTAATTTACCTAAACACAATGGTCGAATTCCGTTAGGATCTCGGAAAGCTGCCATTTGATTATTCGTTAATAATAAAACCGAATAAGCTCCTTTTACTTTCTCTGTTCCTTTCTGAATGGCTTCTACAAGATCTAAATGCGAATATTTTTGGATAGAACGTAATAAAACCTCAGTGTCCGAAGTGGCTAAAAATGGTAGACCTTCAGCTTCTAACTCTGCTCTTAATTCATCAACTTCAATTAAATTTCCGTTGTGAGCAAGCGAAAAGTGAGGTTTTCCATAGATATTGTACGTGTACAGTGGCTGAATATTACGGCGACTTCCACCACCAGCTGTTGTATAACGTGTATGTCCAATTGCTGCGTTTCCTTGGTAATCATCAATTTCTGCTTCGATCAACTTGAAAACATCCAACACCAATCCTGATCTTTTAACCGTTTTGATATTTCCATCTTTCAAAAAAGAAACTCCACACCCCTCTTGTCCACGGTGCTGAAGTGCGAATAAACCAAACTGTGCGATAGAATAGGTGTTGATATTGTTGGGAGAATAAACGCCAAAAATACCACATTCTTCGTTCACGCTATCCACCGTATCAGCTGCATATTTTTTAAGTAAATTTCGTTCATAGAAATTTGTTAAATACTCAGCTTTCAACTGGCTTTTATGTAATTTTTTATCAATCATTTTGAATGAAAAAATGATTATTTTAAAACTTCTAATAAACGATTATAAACTTCGTGATAAGCTTCTGAAACATCACCTAAATCACGACGAAAACGATCTTTGTCTAATTTCTTACCTGTTTCTACATCCCACAAACGACATGTATCAGGAGAAATTTCGTCTGCTAAAATAATGTTACCATCAACATCTTTACCAAATTCGATTTTGAAATCTGCTAAAATTAATCCTGCTTTCAAGAATAATTCTTTCAAAGCTTCGTTGATTACATCAGTTTGAGCGTACATTTCTTTCAACTCATCATACGTAGCAGCTCCTAATAAAACCGCGTGATGATCGTTGATTAATGGATCTCCTAATTCATCTTTTTTGTAACAGATATCGAAGATTGTAACAGGAGATTTTCCTCCTTCCTCTAATCCTAAACGTTGAGCCATAGACCCAGCAACATAGTTGCGAACAACCATTTCAATTGGAATAATAGATACTTTTTTTACCAATTGCTCACGATCATTCAACTGCTCAATAAAGTGAGTTTTCACTCCTTTCTCTATCAAATAGTTGAAAATTAAAGTCGAAATTTTGTTATTCATTTCGCCTTTATCCTCAACAGTTCCACGCTTTTGAGCATTAAATGCTGTTGCGTCATCTTTGTAATAAACAATTACTTTGTCTGCTTCCTCTGTTGAGTAAACTTGTTTTGCTTTCCCTTCGTAAATGAAGTCTTTTTTTGTTAAGCTCATCGTTGTTTGTTGTTAAAACGTTTTTGTTTTTTTGTTTTGTTTGAAATGAAAAAGTCCACTTCGTGTTTGTTTGTCTGTTTGAAATTTAACTTGTTTAGGGTTAAATTTCGGAATAATTTCGATTGGTTCAGGATCGAAATTGATATTTGTTTGTTGTTTGTTTTTATCTTTTAGTATTAGATGTTAGATATTAGTATTTAGATATTCTTCATCTAATTTCTAACATCTCCTATCTATATTCTATCCTCTAAAATACGCTACCGCATTTTTAAAGATATTCATGTATCCATTTCCTGGAATATTTTTGAATAATCCTTCTTCGTAACGCTCTGGATGTCCCATACGTCCATACACTTTTCCACAAGGCGATACAATTCCTTCTACCGCAAACGTAGATCCATTTGGATTATAAGGCATTTGTCCAGCTAATTTTCCTTCTAAATCTACAAACTGAGTAGCGATTTGTCCTTTGTCAATTAACTTTTCTAACTCCTCCTCATTGGCTACAAAACGACCTTCTCCATGTGAAAACGGAATCCAATATTCTTGACCTTCCATTCCTTTTAACCAAGGTGAATGCGATTTATTTACTCTAATTTTTGCCAATTGTGTGATATGTCGACCAATTTCGTTAAACGTTAATGTTGGCGTATTTTCTTCCAAATCTTGAATTTTACCATAAGGCAATAATCCCGATTTTATCAATGCTTGAAAACCATTACAAATTCCTAAAACCAATCCATCGCGCTCTAATAGATTGTGAATTGCATTTTTTATTTTCTCATTACGTAAAACCGTTGCTATAAATTTCCCTGATCCGTCTGGCTCATCAGCGGCTGAGAAACCTCCTGGTATAAAGAAAATATTGGCTTGATTAATTTCTTTCACAAAAGCATCTACCGATTCTTCAACATCTTGTTGTGTTAAATTACGGAAAGGTAAAGTCGAAACAATCGCTCCTTCTCTACGAAACGCTTTTGCTGAATCATATTCTGAATTTGTTCCTGGAAAAATTGGAATAAAAACTTTCGGATTTTCTACTTTATGATCAGCGAAAGCAAAACAAATTTGTTCAGCTTTCAAATCTTTTTCTTCTACAAGCGTTTCAGAAGATGATTTATATGGAAACAATGAATTGAATGTTTCTTTCCACTGTTGTTTCAACTCTTTCAAGTTAATTTCTTCTCCATTAAATTGGAATGAAGCTGAATCATTTGTCTGACCTAAAACATGATAATTTTGAGCAATTTCAGCAGGAATGTTTAATTCTTCTGAATGTTCTATAACAATTGATGCTGGGTAATATTTTGCTAAATCTAAATCAGTGTTAATTTCAAATCCAATTTCATTACCAAAAGCCATATTCGCTACAGTTTCGGCGATTCCACCAAATTTAACCGTCATCATTGATTTTACATCAGCATTAATTGATCCGATAAAATCAAAAATAGATTTGGTATTCGTTTCGTCAATTAAATATTCAGCTGTTAAAGTTGGAATAAAAACTGAAAGTTTAGAATTCTTTTCAGCTAACGTTCCTTGTACAATTTTTTCAGCCTTAGAAGGTGCTACTGCAAACGAAATCAATGTTGGTGGCACATCAATATCTTGGTAAGATCCAGACATCGAATCTTTACCTCCAATTGCAGGAATTCCAAATTGTTTTTGTGCTTCTATCGTTCCTAACAAAGCTGCAAATGGTTTTCCCCAACGCGTAGCTTCGTCACGTAATTTCTCAAAATACTCTTGAAAAGTTAAACGGATATCAGCGTAATTTCCTCCTGCTGCAACAATTTTCGTCATCGAATCAATTACCGCAAAATAGGCTCCGTGATAATTTGACCAACGAGAAACAATCGGATTGTAACCAAATGAAGCAATTGAAACTGCATTTGTAAATCCATCTGTCGGAAATTTTTGTACTGAAACATCTTCTGGTGTATCCATTGTTTTTCCACCAAAAGCATTCAAAATAGTAGAACGTCCAACATTATTGTCAAACATTTCTACCATACCTTTTTGCGATGCGTGATTTAACTCTTGCATCATAGCAATAAAAGCTTCTTTACTGAATGCTTTATTCTCAAAAGGATTTGTATATTCTTCGTCCGTAACTTCTATTTTAGCTTGTTTACGAACACCGTTTGTATCTAAAAATTGACGGTCCAATTCAACAATCTTAGTTCCTTTCCAAACTAAAGTCATTTTATCATCTCCCGTTACCTCCGCAACACAAGTTGCATCAAGGTTTTCTTCTTTTGCTAATGCAATAAATGTTTCTACATCTTTTGCTTCTACCGCAACAGCCATACGTTCCTGAGATTCAGAAATCGCTAATTCTGTTCCGTTTAATCCAGCATATTTTAATGGAACTAAATCTAAGTCAACATTAATTCCGCGTGCAATTTCACCAATTGCAACAGAAACACCTCCTGCTCCGAAATCGTTACATTTTTTGATTAATGCTAAAACTTCTGGATTACGGAATAAACGTTGAATTTTACGCTCAACGATTGCATTTCCTTTTTGAACTTCTGCCGATAAATCGTCTAATTTTAAACCATCATGTGTTTTAGATGAACCTGAAGCTCCACCTACTCCATCACGCCCTGTTGCTCCACCTAATAAAATAATTCGGTCTCCTGCAACTGGTTCTTCACGACGAACATATTCTTTTTTTACAGCTCCAGCTACAAAACCAACTTCCATGCGTTTTGCTTTGTATCCTTCGTCATAAATTTCTTTCACAAAAGTTGTCGCTAAACCAATTTGATTTCCATACGAACTATACCCATTTGCTGCTTCTTTCGAGATTTTACGTTGTGGTAATTTACCTGGTAATGTATCTTCAATTTTTTCTAAAGGATTTGCAGCTCCTGTAATACGCATGGCTTGGAAAACGTAAGAACGTCCACTCAAAGGGTCACGAATTGCACCTCCAACACATGTAGAAGCTCCTCCAAAAGGCTCAACTTCTGTTGGGTGATTATGTGTTTCGTTTTTAAATTGTAATAACCATTCTTCCTCAACACCATCTACATCAATTGGTACAACGATAGAACATGCATTGATTTCTTCTGAAACATCAATATTTTTAACCACTCCTGTACGAGAAAGATATTTCCCCATAACAGTTGCTAAATCCATCAAACGAATTGGTTTAGTTGTTCCCAATTCTTGACGAACTTGTTGGTAATAATTGAATGTTTTTTGTAGCGTTTCGTTAAATTTAGAATTAAATTCAACATCTGTAATTTCTGTCTCGAAAGTGGTATGACGACAATGGTCAGACCAATAAGTATCTAAAACTTTTAATTCAGTTTCAGTTGGATTACGATCAATAGATTTGAAATAGTCTCGAATAAAAACTAAATCATCCATCTCTAATGATAATCCAAACTGGTTGTAAATATCTTGTAATTTATTTTCGTCAGCAGAAATAAAACCTTCTATAATTGGAACTTCAGTTGCTTCTGGATTCGCAGGTATTTCCATTTTAGAAAGATCTTTCTCACGCGATTCTATTGGATTGATTAAGTAATCTTTTACTTTCTTCAAATCCTCCGCAGACAAATCTTCGTTGAACACATATAATAAACCAGATTTTACGGTTACATTATCAACATTCATCAAAACCAAACATTGTTCCGAAGAATCATCACGTTGATTGTATTGACCCGGTAAAAATTCGGTTGCAAAATAGTTTTTAGTGTGAGGAATGTTTTCAATAATAGCATCTTCCACATACTTGAAAACAACATCTGTCACAGGATCGACAAACACTTTGTTTTGAACCTCTTGCAACTGGCTTTCTTGTATATTAAAAAGATCATAAATAACAAAAACCTTGCACACAATATTAGGTACAAGGTTTCTAAGTTCTATTGTAGTCTTCTGACTGATAACGTCAAAATTCGATTTCTTCTGAATGAAAAGTCTTTGGTTCATTGTATTGTTTGCTGTACTATTTGGTTTATTTTGTTTAAACCATTTGTATCATCTACATCAACAAACAAACTATTTTCTACAGCCAGTGGTTCAAGACTCATTTTATAGAAAAAAAATTCATTTGTAGTGGCAAGTATTTATGGTCTGCCGTAGAGACGCTCAACCTTATTATGAGCTATACAAATGTTGTAAACTTTAAAAACTAAATCACCTTTAAAAGTGAATTGCAAAATTAAACATTTTAATTAGTAAAATCAAATCTAAATCAACAATATTTTGTTTAATTTTTTTGTTAAATATTTTCTTTGAAAATGAACGATGATTATCAATCAAATGTCAATAATTATTCTTGAAAATTCTCTAATTTATTTCAAACTATTTTTATTTTTCTGCTCTATCCAAAGCGACATATATTTTGTACTTTGATTGTTGTGATGTTGTAAAATCTGTCCCATAAAATTCTGATTTCGATGCGAGATTAGATTAGCTTCTATAGATTTGATTTTATTTGAAAAATCAGCTTCAAACTTATTCTTATTGTAATTTTCGTTCAGAATTAGCTTTCCATTTTGTTGTGCAGTTGTCCATTCATTTTCATTCGTGTAAAGCAACGTTGCTTTTTCCACAAAAGATTCTACATCATCTACCACATAACCATTCCAAGCAAAATCTCCTTTCATTGCTTCTGCTCCAATTATTGTCGTAACAGAAGGTGTTCCCGTTTGCATTGCATCCACAAATTTCCCCTTTACACCTGCTCCAAAATTAATCGGCGCTAACAAAACTTTGTAAGTAGACATTGTATCTTGCGCATTTTCTGCACGTCCTTTTATAATAAATCGTTCTTTCGGATTATGCAATTGCAAAACTTTTTGCGACACATAAGCGCCGTAAATGTGCAATTCAGCTTTTGGAAGTTTCTTTCTTAATATAGGCCAAATCTCTTTTTTTAAAGTTTGCACACAATTATAATTCGGTTCGTGAATAAAATTTCCGATGAACATAAAATTTGTTCTCTGCTCAAAATTCTTCCACAAACTAACTTTTGACTCAGTAATTTCTTCTTCTAAAAATGGAAGATAATACAATATAGTATGATCAATTTTAAATTGATTTTGAAGAATCTCAAGCTCTTTTTTTGATATAATCAAGGATAGATCACAACGTAAAATTGAAGCTATTTCTCGCTTTGCTAAATCGGAAAATAATAATTCAGATGTAAATTCAACACCTTTTTTAATTGCTTCCTGTCTCGCATTTCGAAGAAAATGTAGATCTTCTGTATCCAATATTTTCAAAGCATTTGGACATTCTTTAGCGACACGCCAACCATATTGCTCCTCGATCATAAAGCGATCAAAGACAACAATTTCTGGAGAAAGTTCTCGCACAAAATCATCAAAACTTTCATCATTTAATTGTATTTCAACTTCTTTAATTCCTTTCGAAATCAAATCAAAACTAAAATCTGATTTTGAAGCAGCGCAAGCAAATGTAATTTCAACTTCTGTTTTTAGAAAACAATCTATTAACTGAATCATTCGAGTTCCAGCCGCAGAAGAAGTTGGCTCTGGCCAAACTTGACCAATGATTAAAAGTTTTTTCATCCAACAAAATTAAGCTTTCTGATGCTGATTTGGAATATTAATTAATCCGTCAACGATTTGATATATTTTAATGTAAATTTGTCCTTCAAAAAATTATATAAAAATGTCTTATCAAGCTGTATTTACAGAATTTTACGAAGAGGTGAAATCAAGTATCAACCAAGGAACTTTTGCTAAACTTACGATGGCCAAAACCATTGGAGATACTGATTTGAAGAACATTTTTGTGCGATTACATCTTTTGGAAGACAATACGTATAATTTTGCTTTTACGTTTCGTTACAAAACGGAAGAAGTGGAACAATATCACAGTATCGAACAAACGTTTTTAATTTTGAGCTCATACATCAAAAATCCATTCACGAATGCATTATTGTTCACCACTGAAAAAGACATCATTTTTAAAGTAAACAAAAAAAATGCTGCAAGTTTGACAGAACAAGCTCCTACTTTTAAACATGCTTCTGATGTAATGATCGAAATGATTGAGAAAAAAATCGTTTAATCAACTGATTATTTTAACTCAATCTAATTATTTTGGTTAAAAGTTTCGGTTCTTTTATCCTAATTATAATTTGTATTTTTGTAGTTCAATTTTTCGAAAATGCTTGGATTAAAACTTTTAACAGACCCACGTTGGGCTGATATTGCGGAAAGAAATTTAGAAGAAATCTTAACGGATCATGCGTGGTGCGAGCAAAAAGCAGCCACAAATGCGATTACCATGATTGCGTACAATTCTGAACATGATGAATTTATTCAAGAAATGTCTGATATTGCTATCGAAGAAATGCAACATTTTAAAATGGTTGTAGAAATTATCGAACGTCGTGGTTATACATTAGGTCGCGAACGAAAAGATGATTATGTAGGACAATTGATGAAATTTTGTAAAAAAGATGGTTCTCGTAACATGGCATTTGTCGATCGTTTGTTATTTGCAGCGATGATTGAAGCCAGAAGTTGTGAACGTTTTAGAGTATTGTCTCAAAATATTAACGACGAAGAATTAGCTACATTTTATTACGATTTGATGGTTTCGGAAGCTAATCATTACACCACTTTCTTAAATTTTGCACGAAAATTATCAACCGATGTTGATGTAGATAAACGTTGGAAAGAATGGTTGGATTTCGAAGGAAAATTGATTCAATCTTATGGAAATAAAGAAGCAATTCACGGATAAAACTTAAAAGACACGAAATTAAATTTCGTGTCTTTTTTTATGGATAATATTTCTTTTTCAACCATAAACTTGCTTTTACCAATAGAATCAAAACAGGAACTTCTACCAAAGGACCAATAACACCAACAAATGCTTGAGGAGAATGAAGTCCAAAAACAGCAATAGAAACAGCAATAGCTAACTCGAAATTATTTCCAGTGGCTGTAAATGCGATAGATGCGTTTTTATCATAAGGAATCTTTACAGATTTATTAATAAAGAAACTTACAAAAAACATCAATACAAAGTAGATAATTAAAGGTATTGCAATTTTTAAAACATCCATTGGTAATTCTAAAATTTGATCTCCTTTTAAACTAAACATTAATACAATTGTAAATAATAATGCATATAATGTTATTGGAGAAATAGCAGGAATAAATTTGTGATGATACCATTCTTTACCTTTAAATTTCATTAAAAAATAGCGACTTAAAAAGCCTGCTAAAAATGGAATTCCTAAATATATGACAACACTTTCTGTAACATCTTTCATAGAAACGCTGACATTAAAGGTGGCTAATCCTAATTTGTTTGGTAACACATTGATAAAAAGCCATACGAAAAAACTGTACGATAATACTTGAAAAATAGAGTTTAATGCTACCAACATCGCTGTGTATTCTCTATTTGCTTTGGCCAGATCACTCCAAACAATAACCATTGCGATACATCTTGCTAATCCTATCAGAATTAAACCAATCATATAATCAGGTTCGTTTTGTAAGAAAATAATTGCCAAAACAAACATCAAGATTGGCCCAATAATCCAATTGAGTAACAAGGATATCCCAATCACTTTTTTGTCCTTAAATGCAGTTGGAAGCAAAGAATAATCGACTTTTGCTAAAGGCGGATACATCATTAAAATAAGTCCAATTGCTAACGGAATATTTGTTGTGCCTACGGATAAAGCATTGGTAAAATTTGAACTATTCGGAAAAATAACGCCTAAACCAATTCCTAATGCCATTGCAAGGAATATCCAGAGAGTAAGGTATCGGTCTAAGAATTTTAATTTTGGTTGCATTTTTATTTATTGATTTTTGAAAAGACATAAAACATTTCTGTGGCGATTTGCCAACTTAGTTCTGTGTAAACTTTATCTTGTTCTGGAGTGTTATCTGCAATTTTAGGATCTTCAAAAGTTATCGGAATTCTTCTTTCTGCACCTGCTATAAAAGGACATCCTTCGTCTGCTTGTGAACAAGTCAGAATGGCTGCAAATTTTGAAACTGGATTGTAAAGACTATCATACTTTTTAGAAAAACCAATAATAGGCAGCGCATTTTCGCCAAACTTAATAGCATAAATTGGATTGTTACTTTCCGCTATTTTTAGAATTTGAAAACCTTGCCGACTTAATGTTTCTGCGATTTTTGGAAATAAAGCCGTTTCTTCTGTACCACCCGAATAACAATTTACATTGGATATATTAAAATGTGCGGCTGCAACTTGAGCCCAAATTTGTGCAAAATGACTTCTACGCGAATTGTGGGTGCAAATGAAATTGAGATTTATTTGCTGTTTTTCATTTATTTTATTTTGAATAAAATCTATCAATGGCTCTAGTAGAATTTTTCGGTCTTCGTTAATTTTTAATAAATGAAAACTTTCTACTGTTTTTTTTATCGCTGGGTACATATTTCTAATTGATTTCAAAATGCTTAGACAAAAAATCTTCAATTTCTATAACTGTTTGTTTTGCAGTCCTGTTCACACCTATTAACGTTGCGGAAGCGTAACCCGACCAATTCCCATACCCAACAAACCACAAGCCTTCAACTTCTAAAGATTTGGTTTCATTGGTTTTAGCCGCTCCTTTCTCATCTGTTTTTACTAAGGATTTTAGGAAAGAAGTATCGTAACCAAAGCCTGTGCACCAAATAATAGCATCAAATTCTTCTTGATTGCCATCATTCCAAATCACTCCTTTTTCGTATAATTCGAGGAATGAGCCATTGGAAATTAAAGCTCCTCTTTCACGAGCTTCTTTTACAGGTGGAACCATTACAATACTACCTAAACTGTACTGTGAAGCGTCAAAGACTTTGCCCTCTAATTCTGCTTTATATTTTGCATTAGCTACTTTAAAAAGATAATATCCATCTACTTCATCTGGTAAAAAATCAGGAGCTTTTTTTGTTGCCCATTTTACTGATGTAATTTTTGAAACTTCAGCAACAATTTGAGCACCCGAATTACCTTCTCCAACAACTAGGGTTTTTAAGCCGTTAAATTTCTCTGGATTTTTATAGTTACTAGAATGAATTTGAATTCCCTTGTATTTTTCTATTCCTTTTGTATGGGGAATAAAAGGATTCCCCCACGTTCCAGTTGCAGAAATAACAGCTTTGGTTTTAAAGAAACTTTGGTGCGTATGAACGTAAAAAACACCATCAACTTTTTTAATTTCAATAACTTCACTATTCCGTTTGATATGAAGTTGATAATGCTTTTCGTACTGTTCTAAATAATCTATAACCTGTTGTTTCGGTGGAAATTTATGTTCTGTTTTTGGCATTATCCATCCAGGCAACGAGCTGTAATCTGCTGGAGAAAAAAGCGTTAAACTATCCCAAGCATGAAGCCAAGCGCCTCCAGGAGTATTTTGTTTATCTAAAATAAGATAATTCAATTTTGCACGTCGTAGATAATAGCCACACGCCAATGCACTTTGACCGCCACCAATAACTATAACATCAAAAATATCCTCCATTTCGTTGATTTTTATTGATTTATTTTACATTCTTAGCAACAACCCGAATTAGGTGTACAACAAGTATTGTTTAGTTCCGATAAATTCACTTTTTGTTTTTGGCTAGGAATTCCACACGCATCTTCGGCTAAACATGCCGTTGTTTTGTTTTTTAAAACAAAAGATTTTCCGTTAAAATCTAAATCAAATTTTCCAATCGTTTCGGCTTGATACTCTACTTCAATTTCAGCATCTTCGATCCCAATTTTTTCCTCGGATAGTTTGATAATGTTTAACAGTTTACCTGGTTTTAGACGATGTTCGTAATCATCTGCATTCCATAACTGAAAGTTAACTACTTTTTCGTTGCGAATGGTTCCGCCACAATCGATAAAGTTTTTTGTAATTTGACCAACTTCTGTTACGTGAAAGTGTTCGGGAACAAAAGTCCCATTTTCTAATTGAAATTCAACATTCTCTAATGTTGGTAGAATTTCTTTAATTTGTTCAAGTGTCATAGCTTATTATTTATAATTTGACTTGTTATGATTAATATTCATTTACTTTTACCATTATCGCAATATTACGATGATAATTAATATAAAAAAAGTATTAACAGCATTGTTTAATGTGAACATCTTGTTTGAAAAATGCAATCAAATCGTTTTGAACATCATTCCAAACTTTTTCATCGATACAATAGCAAACAGACTTTCCTTCGATAGTACCTTGAATAATTCCAAGTGTTTTAAGCTCCTTTAAATGCTGAGAAATCGTTGCTTGTGCCAAGCCTAATTCATCAACCAAATCATTGCAAATACACGCTTTCTGATTGATAATGTATTGTAAAATAGCAATACGTGCCGGATTTCCAAATACTTTGAACATGAGTGCTAATCTATTTTGTTCGTCTGTAAATATTTCTGATTTTGTAGTTCCCATAGATTAATTTCGTATCGCAATATTACGATAATAAAATAAATCAATCCTCATAAAATTTCATTTTAACTCAACTTTTTGATTAAATAAACTAAAAAATCCGCTCGTTGAGCGGATTTATGTATTCTATTTTACTATTTTATTTATTAAGCCTCGCAAGAAGAACAAGAAACTAAGTTGGCTACTAATTCTTTTGAAACAGATTGAGAGCGTTGATAATACAATGTTTTTACGCCTAATTGCCAAGCTTCAATCATTAAACGGTTGACTTCTTTTACAGGTAAATCTGGCGGAATGTTAAGATTTAAGGATTGCGATTGATCGATGTATTTTTGACGAATAGCTGCTTGCTGAACAATTTCTAATTGAGAAATTTCTTTGAATGTTTTGAATACATCTTTTTCCTCTTTTGTCAATTGATCTAAATGCTGTACCGAACCTCCATTTAGCATGATTTCACGCCAAATATCTTCGTTATCGATTCCTTTTTCGCGTAATAATTTTGTTAAATATTTATTTTTACGCATAAAGTTCCCTTTCGATAAACCAGCTTTGTAATAATTAGACGCAAACGGTTCAATTCCTGGAGATGTTTGTCCTAAAATTGCAGAAGAAGAGGTTGTTGGTGCAATTGCACATGTCGTTGTATTACGACGTCCATAACCTTTCAATACTTCTGGTTCTCCATAAATACGTGCTAATTCTTCTGAAGCTTTATCAGCTTTTGATTGTATATGTTTGAATATTTCTGTAGTACGCAATTTTGCCTCCATTCCTTCGAAAGGAATCATATTGCGTTGTAAATAAGAGTGCCATCCTAACACACCTAAACCTAAAGCTCTGTGACGTTTTGCAAATCGATTCGCTGAAGCTAAATAGTAATTTCCTTCTGTTTTTTCGATGAATTCTTGCAATACAGCATCTAAGAAAAAGATGGCTAAACGAACCGCTTCTGTATCTTTCCATTCGTCGTATAACTCTAAGTTCATAGAAGATAAACAGCAAATAAATGATTCGTCCACAGAAGAAGGCAACATAATTTCTGAGCAAAGATTAGACGCATTAATTGACATTCCTAAATCTTTGTAAACCTGCGGTTTATTTTTATTAACGTTATCTGTAAAGAAAAGATAAGGTAATCCTTTTTCTTGACGAGATTCTAAAACTTTCGCCCAGATTTGACGTTTTTCAACATCTCCATCAATCATTTCTTGCATCCAATAATCTGGCACACAAACACCATAAAATAAATTCTGAATAGGACTCCCTATCGATTTAATTTTTAAGAATTCTTCAATATCATCATGATCGATATCCAAATAAGCTGCAAATGCACCACGACGTGTAGAACCTTGCGAAACAACGTTCATTGCAGAATTGAACAATTCCATAAATGAAACTGCACCACTACTCTTTCCGTTATCTGTGATTGCTGCACCCCGCTCGCGTAATTCTCCGAAATAACCAGAAGTTCCACCACCGATCTTTGTTTGCATGATTACTTCACCTAATTTATGCGTAATACCTTCGATACTATCAGGAATATGAACATTGAAACAAGAAATTGGTAAACCACGCTCCGTTCCCATATTTGCCCAAATTGGAGATGATAAACTCATCCAACCTCTTTCAATCATTTCTT
Source organism: Empedobacter sp. 225-1 (assembly GCF_030328185.1). NCBI lineage: Bacteria > Pseudomonadati > Bacteroidota > Flavobacteriia > Flavobacteriales > Weeksellaceae > Empedobacter > Empedobacter sp. 225-1. Next base: position 26,448 of record NZ_JACALO010000032.1, read on the forward strand.
TAAAAGACTCTTGAAGTTCAGGTTTGTATAAACGTTTCGCAGCTGCTGCTGTAATACGATCTATTGCTCCTTCGACTGTTTCGCCTTTCAACAAATAACCTCTATTCAAAATCTGTTCAGATTCGGAGTTTTTCCACCATAATTTTGGTGCTTCTCCGTCAGAAAATATATTTTGAAGGTCGTCGTGCGGTATCGGATTATCCATAGTTTTAGATTTTATTATGATATTATATGAAATAATTTTATTTATAGTTGTGTTTTGATGAATGATTCTTTTGGTTAAAATAAATCCTCTGCTGATATACTCTTATCGTGTTTTGTATAATCTACAGGTCGTTTTGCAAAGAAATCGTCTAAACTACTTGCAAAAACTTCTTCTTCGAACCAAGCCATTGGTTTGTATTGTTCTTGTGAAATATGATATATTTTTTTGTAACCAATTTTCGCAACAGCTTCGTCTATACGATATTTCATGTAATTTAATAAATCTGTTTTTGAGTAATAACCGAATTCTCCTTTTTCGAAAATCCAATCTAACATCATTTCTTCTTGATCAATATAACCACGAACTGCAGTTTCTACCCAGTTTTGATCTAATTCTTCTGGTAACAAACCTTCTTCACGAATTTTATTAATCAAATAAATACCAGCATTTGCATGAATTTGTTCATCTGTAGATGTCCAAGCAATAATATTTGCTGTATTTTTCATTAAACCATCAAAACGTGTAAACGCTAAGATATTTGCAAATTTCGAGAATAGTGAACTATCTTCGATAACCAATGCAAAGAATAATAATTTCTCTACGATTGATTTACTTTCGTCTCGCATAATTTCGCCAACGAACGTATTATAGCTTTTAAAAATAGGATTTTGTAACGCAATATTAAACTCATCCAAATATCCATTTACTTCCAAAATACGAGAATACGCTTCACTATGTCTAAATTCACATTCTGCAAAAGTAGCCCCTAATCCATTTAATTCTGGTTTTGGAAAATAATGGTATAAATCTCCCCAAAATCCTTTTACAGTTACCTCAACTTGTGCAATAGATAAAATAGAACGTTTGTGAATTTCACGTTTCACATCGTCTAAGTTGGCGTGATAATCTTGTATATCCGAAGTAAAATCTACTTCTCCATGTACCCAATATGCTTTTTGGATTGCTTCTGTAAAGGTTAAAATTTCAGGATATTCAAACGGTTTATAGTTTATCCTTTTATCAAAAATAGACATAGTTTTTTTAGACTTTTTAGATTAATAAACTTTAATAAAAACGATTTTTTTTCATGAAAAAAAATAAAGTTGGTTGTTTTATTTTTTTTAGAAATTTGAACCTCAATGGGGTTACATTTTCGTTTCAATCATTCATCGATTCTTTCAAAATTAAGATAAGATTTTACAATTAAAAATTTTGGAATCTTAAAAATTAAAAAGGTTATCAACAAGTTGTTAATTAGTTGATTTGCAATTAGTTGATTTTATATTTTTATTCGTTATAATTTAATAATTTTTATCGAAACTACAACTAAATTGCTAATTATTTTTCTATAATTCAGCAAAAAAATAGGCAAGCCTTGATGTAGACTTGCCTAAAAGAATATAAATAAATTCTAAATTTTATCTGGCAATATTCACTGCACGAGTTTCACGAATTACAGTTACACGAACTTGACCTGGATAAGTCATTTCGTTTTGAATTTTATCTGAAATTAAGAAAGATAATTCAGCTGCTTTTGTATCATCAACTTTATCACTTTCTACAATTACACGCAATTCACGCCCGGCTTGTATAGCATATGCTTTTTCAACTCCGTCAAAATTAAGTGCAGTCGCTTCTAAATCTTTTAAACGCTGCATGTACGACTCTACAACTTGACGACGCGCACCTGGACGAGCTCCAGAGATACTATCCGCAACTTGTACAATTGGCGAAAGCAATGATGTCATTTCAATTTCGTCGTGGTGTGCTCCAATCGCATTAATTACATCTGGATGTTCACCATATTTCTCTGCCCATTGCATCCCCAAAATAGCGTGTGGCAATTCTGATTCTTGCTCCGGTACTTTACCAATATCATGTAACAAACCTGCACGTTTCGCTAATTTAGGATTTAACCCTAATTCTGCAGCTAACGTTCCTGCTAAATTTGCAACCTCACGAGAGTGTTGTAACAAGTTTTGACCGTAAGAAGAACGATATTTCATGCGCCCAACGATACGAACCAAATCTTTATGTAAACCATGAATTCCTAAATCAAGGATCGTTTTCTTACCAACTTCGATGATTTCATCCTCAATTTGTTTAGTTGTTTTTGCAACAACTTCTTCGATACGAGCTGGATGAATACGACCATCGGTTACTAAACGGTGCAAAGATAAACGAGCTATTTCACGTCGAACAGGATCAAAACAAGAAAGGATAATCGCTTCTGGTGTATCGTCTACAATTACCTCAACTCCTGTTGCAGCTTCTATTGCACGAATGTTACGACCTTCACGACCAATAATACGTCCTTTGATTTCGTCAGATTCTATATTAAATACAGATACTGCATTTTCTATTGCTTGTTCCGTTCCGATACGTTGAATAGAAGAAATAACAATCTTACGTGCCTGATTTTTAGCATCTAACTCAGCATCTTCCATAATTTCTTGAATATGCGCTTGAGCTTTTGTTCTCGCTTCATCTTTCAAAACTTCAATCAATTCAGCACGAGCTTCATCAGCAGAATAATTTGATATTTTTTCAAGGATTTCTACTTGTTTTTTGTGCATAGTATCCACTTCCTTTTGCTTAATGTTAAGCTTTTCAGTGCGTGATTGTATATTTCCTTTCTCAGATTTAATCTGATCTTTTTGTTTCTGAATATCTGCTAAGTCCGTTTTGATTCTCTCTTCACGTTCTTTTACTTTAAGCTCAGCATCAGCTACTTTTCTTTCGCGTTGATTAACAACTTCTTCGTGTTTAGATTTTAATTCTAAAAATTTTTCTTTTGCTTGAAAAATTTTCTCTTTTTTAATCGCTTCTCCATCTTTTTCAGCATCACTAATCAAATTTTGTGCTTTGCGAGTAGCTTCATCAATCAGTTCTTGATTTTGCTTATCAACTGATTTTTTTGATAAGAAATATCCTACCGCCGCACCTATGATTAATGTAACAATTGCAATAATTATTGTCATTGGTTCCATAGTTTATGTAATGTTTATATATAAAAAAACCTACATTAGTAAAGTATGTTTTGAGTTAACTCCTGTAAACAGGATTTGAGTTAGTCCGTTAGTCAAGTATCCGCTGTCAAATAAATGAACCTATAAAGGTTGCGGCCCGCTTTCCGAACGGTGTTCACTCGGTAACAAAACTAGTGTTGAGTTAACCAAAATAGCTAGAACTAATGTAGGAATATTGTTTATTGGACAGTTTTATAACTGTCAGAACTTCTCTTTTTATTTTACGATTGACTGATCAATCAATTCTAATAACTTCGAAATGCGCTCTGTTGTCATTTCTTCATTATCTTTCACTTGCTTTTTCAGTTTTGCTTCGCGTAAAGCTAATTGAATTGTCACCATTGCAAGTGCGTCTTGTTTGTCAGAAACAGCGTACTTTTGTTCAAATTGTTTCAAAATACTATTTATTTCTTCTGCACAAGAAAGTAACATTTCTTCTTCATCAGAATTAATCGTCATGGGATAATGACGTGAAGCAATTTTTATCTCAATTCGTTGAGTTGACATTCTTTTTTATTAATTATTAGTTTTAATTTGAGCGATGCACGTATCGACTTCTTTGATTAACTTGTTCATTCTTTGCTTCATCATTTGTTTATACTCCTGATTTCCGCTCATTGCATTAACGACTTTTAATCGTTTTACTTCTTCATTTAAATTTAAGTTATTCGCTTGCGAATCTCTCAATTTATTTTTTAATCTGGCATTATCCTCTTTCAAAGAATTGATTTCATTTTGTAATTTTTCCAATTCTTGAATCGAGTTTTCTGCGTCTTTCAATATATCTTTATAATTCCCAAGTTGGCCTAAAACACTTAAAACCTTGTTTTCAAGTTCATTAAATTTTACCATTTTTTCCATCTCCTGAGAATTTCTATTATCCTAGCTTCTATTGCAAAAATAGTATTTTTTTACATCTAATCAATACAAAAACCTAAATATTATCAGTTTTTTTTTATTCATTTGACAAATAGATATTTACTCTCTTATTCTGCTTTATCTATCTGTTTTTATCCACACTTACAGTAAACTTCTAATAACGAAAAATAAAAAATACAAATCATACTTATTTTTTTAATTAATCCTATTCACTTTTACAATTTACAACATTTAAAACTTAATTTTAGAAAAAATTATCTCTAAATAATTTTTAAAAATTCTAAAGATTAATGATGTTTGTAGAAGAATTAGTTTACATTTAACTAATTTGTTAATTATTGAATAGAAAAAATGAACGTGATTAAACCAATTTTACTAAACCTATTACTATGTTCTACTGTTTTTGGACAACGAGCAGAACAACCGAAGGCAGACAGTTATCCCAAAAATATATTTCAGAATCCATTAGAAATCACCAATTATTTATCAGGTAATTTCGGAGAGCTTCGTAGCAATCATTTTCATGCTGGACTTGATATAAAAACACAACAACGAGAAGGTTTAAAAGTAAACGCAATTGGAGACGGTTATATTTCTCGTATCAATGTTTCGCCAACAGGCTACGGAAATGCACTTTATATCGATCATCCAAATGGATACACTTCTGTTTATGCACATTTGAGAGAATTTACACCAGAATTACAAGCTTATGTGCGTAAACAACAATATGCGAAAGAAACCTTTAAAATTGAATTACATCCAAAAACAAATGAAATTCCTGTAAAAGCAGGAGATTTGATTGCTCTTTCAGGAAACTCTGGTAGTTCTGGCGGTCCGCATTTACACTTCGAAATTCGTGATACAAAGACGGAAGAACCAATCAACCCCTTTTATTTTGGTTTTGATATTCCAGACACAAAAAAACCTTCTATTTTAGGACTATACGCTTACCCAATTAATGGTGAAGTGAATCAAAAAAATAATCGTATCGCTGTAGCAAATGGTGGATCTATTTCAGCTTCAGGAACGATTGGATTTGGTATAAAAGCTTACGACAAGCACAATGGCGCAGAAAACAATAACGGTGTACATCAAATCAATATTTATGTAAATGATGAACCAATTTACACGTTTACATCAAATCGTTTTTCGTTTGATGAAGCCCGAGCTATAAACAGTACGTGTGACTATGCCGATATTCAAAAAAATAATAGCTGGGTATATCAAGGATTTGTGAAAGATGGAAATCCTATGCGAATGTATTCTAATTTGAAAAATAACGGAATTTTAGAACTTGAAGATGGAAAATCGTATAAAGTAAAAATTGATGTGTCTGATTATGCAGGTAATTTATCTTCGCAATCATTTATAGTCAATGGAAAATCGTTTGTAGAAAGTGTAAAAACTCCTGAAACAAATCCAATGTTATGGAACAAAGAAAATCATTTCAAAAATCAAGGAATCGAAATCTTTTTTCCAAAAAATATATTCTACGAAGATTTTGATTTAAGCTACAAATTCTCGAATGGGAAACATTGGGTTGGCGATTATTATATACCAATTCATCAAACTTATACGCTTGTAATTGAACCAACAGCTGAGATTCCAACTGCACAATTAGACAAAGCTGTCATTGTTCGTGAGTATCAAAAAAGAGGAGTTTGGAAAAAAGATTATTTAACGACAACACTTAAAAACGGAAAACTGGTTGCAAATCCAAAAGATTTTGGTGTTTTTTCTATTTTAATCGATAATACTAAACCGACAATTACTCCGTTAAATATCAAATCAGGTAGTCAATTTACTCAAGCAAATGGTATTATTCGCTTTACAATAAATGATACACAATCTGGAATAAAAGACTACAAGGCTTATATAGATGGAAAATGGGTATTGGCCGAATATGATCATAAAATTAAACGATTAACAATTAATTTGAATAAAGAACAAATTTCGGTTGGCGACCATCAATTAGAATTAAACGTGAAAGATGAAAAAAACAACACAGCAACGTACTCTACAACATTCAAAAAGATTTCTTAGTACCATAAGTTTATCGCTTTTGGGCGGAATTTTATTTGCGCAAACAGCACAAATTAATGGTAAAGTTGTCGACGAAAATAGAATACCGATTAGCGAAGCCGAAATTATCGTAAATGATCAATCTTATTTTACAGATCAAAATGGTAATTTTAAAATTGATATTCCGTCAAATGAATCGATTATTGTAACATTCAACAACAACGATTATCATTCTTTTACACAAACTTTTACGTTAAAGGATAAAAATAGAAAAGAAATATTTGTTCAATTAGTACCCGATGAAACTAATTCGATTCAATTGGGCGAAGCAACAATTTCATTTCAATCCAATACAAACAAACCTTTGCAAAGCACTGTTTTAAGTGCAGCACAAATGCAACAAGGACCAAGTTTGACAGGTGGAGTTGCTGATTTATTAAAAACCTTGCCATTCGTTAACTCGAACACCGAATTGAGTTCGCAGTACATGGTTCGCGGAGGAAATTATGACGAAAATTTAATTTACGTTAACGGAATAGAAGTGTACAAACCTCAACTTATTCGCGCTGGTGAACAAGAAGGTTTAGGCTTTGTAAATCCGTCAATGACAGAATTCATCAACTTTTCCGCTGGTGGATGGGAAGCTAAATACGGCGACAAAATGTCATCCGTTTTAGATGTAACTTACAAACGTCCTAAAAAATTTGAAGGACAATTAGAAGCAAGTTTAATGGGTGGAAGTTTGACATTAGGTGGAGCTTCTAAAGACAAAAAACTTTCGGCTATTGTTGGTGCACGCTATCAGAATAGAAATTTAATTTTAAACACCTTAAAAGGTGACACCAATTTCAACCCTGAATATTACGATGTACAAGCAAATATCAATTATAAATTAAATGACAAATGGAATGTTGCATTTTTAGGAACCATGTCACGTTCTCGCTACGAAATGTTTCCTATAAAACGTGAAACATATATCAATGCTGTAGATAATCCATTGTTATTAACCGTTTATTACAACGGAAAAGAAGACGACAAATTTGCAACTGAAACGGGAAGTTTATCGTTTACCTATCAACCGAATTCTAAATTAGACTTAGGTTTAGATGTTTTTGCATACCATTCGAAAGAAAGAGAGTATTTTGATATTCAAGGTTCTTATTTTATTTCAGAAGTTGATGCCGATGGTAAAGCAACCTCAACCAATGATGTTGGTTCTCAAATTGACCATGCACGAAATAATTTTGATGCATTGGTGGCGGGAATTCAACACAAGGGAAAGTATAAAATCAATGGAAACAATAATATTGAATGGGGAGCAAAATTTCAACAAGAAGACATTCGCGATTTATTAGGTGAATGGCAAGCAATAGATTCGACGGGTTATGTTGTGAATCCAAATCCTGAAAATGGTTTAAATTTAAGTTATTATGTTAATTCAAAAAATAATTTAAAAACCAATCGTTTTTCTGGTTACGCACAATACACGAGCAAATTCATGTGGAACGATGCAAAAGTATTGTTCAATGCTGGTGTTCGAGCAGCTTATTGGGATTTTAACGAAGAAACAACGGTTTCGCCTCGAGCACAAATTGCGATTAAACCAAATTGGGAAAAAGATATGTTGTTCCGTTTTTCGACAGGTATTTATTATCAACCTCCCTTCTATCGCGAAATTCGTCGTTTAGATGGAAGTTTAAATGACAAAGTAAAATCACAACAATCTATACACTTTATTCTTGGAAACGATTACGAATTCAAGTGGATGAATCGTCCGTTCAAGTTAACATCTGAGGTTTATTATAAAATCTTAAATGATTTGAATCCGTATTATGTGGACAATGTAAGAATTCGTTATACTGCAGACAATAACTCAAAAGGTTATGCTTACGGAGTTGATATGCGTTTATTTGGACAGTTTGTTCCAGGAGTCGATTCATGGTTCTCGGCTTCATACGCGCGTGCTTATCAAAATATAGATGACAAAGGAAATATTCCATTACCAACAGATCCTCGATTCAAATTATCTGCATTTTTCCAAGATTACATGGAGTTTTTACCATCTTTCAAGGTAAATGTTAATTTGATTTATGCATCTGGTTTACCGAACGGAGCACCTCAGTTTGCAGATCCTTATCAATATCAAACAACATTGACAGATTACAAACGTGTGGACATTGGTTTTGTAAAAGAGATTATTAATCAAAAAGACTTAAAACCATCAAGCGGTACGTTTTGGAGTAATTTCAAAGAAATTTCGATTGGTGTAGATGTTTTCAATGTATTTGATATTAAAAACGAAATCAGTAATTCATGGATTCGTGACGTAAACTCTAACCGAGTTTATACCATGCCAAATTATTTGACAGGACGTTTCTTTAATGGAAAAATTAATTTTAAGTTTTAAAAATATATTTATTGAAACCTAAATCCCTTATTATTACCATTTTCAGTTTATTCTTCGGATGTAGTAATCTCCATGAAGATAAAACTTTAATACTTAAAACTATTGAGAGTGAAAATTACAAGATAGAATGGTATACAAAAAGTGGACTTACTACAGTTTATCCTAATTATATAGATATCACTAATAAAATTGAACATAAAAAACACGAAATTGTCGATCATCTTGATATTTTAGATATTATTCTAATTGATAACGATAGTTTATTTATCATATATAATAAAAATGCGCAACTTTCTGAAATTATAAAAAATGATAAAAAACTAGGTTTAAAAATAATCCCAAAGAATTATCATATATATTATACAGGAAAAAGACATTATTAAAAATAATATCAAAATTCAATTCAAAAAAAACTTCATACATTTACCGAAGCACTTCTAAAGACAGAAGTGCTTCTTTTTTTACTTAAAATCTGACAAAACGACACACTATGGGCATTGGCAAACTATTTGATTCTATCAGAAACAAAAAAACGAATAAGAATATGTCTGACCAAAATATACACGAAGAATTAGAGAACGAAAACATTCAAGAGAACGTTCAAGAAACGGAAAACACTGTAGAACAGCCACAAGAAGAAACTTCTGGAAAGTCAGAATTAGAAATTATTAAAGAACAATTAGCAAAGGAGAAAGACCAATATTTGCGTTTATTTGCTGAGTTTGATAATTACAAAAAACGTACATCGCGTGAGCGTATGGATATTTTCAAAACAGCAAATAAAGAAGTGATTACATCTTTGTTACCTGTTTTAGATGATTTCGGTCGCGCATTAACTCAAATTGAAAAATCTGGAGACGACAGCTTACATCAAGGTGTTGAATTAATCAATAATAAATTAATCGAAACCTTACGTGGAAAAGGATTGAAACAAATGGAAGTAAATCCTGGAGACGATTTTAATACTGATTTACATGAAGCTATCACACAAATACCTGCTCCAACAGAAGAGTTGAAAGGTAAAATTGTAGATATTGTAGAAACGGGTTATTTATTAAATGATGTTGTAGTTCGCTACGCAAAAGTTGTTGTTGGATTGTAATTTAGATTAAGAACATGTCATCAAAAAGAGATTATTACGAAATATTAGGCGTAGATAAATCGGCAAATGCTGATGTTATCAAAAAAGCCTATCGTAAACTTGCCATCAAATTTCACCCTGACAAAAATCCTGGTGACAAAGAGGCAGAAGAAAAATTTAAAGAAGCTGCAGAAGCTTACGAAATTTTAAGTGACGACCAAAAACGTGCACGTTACGACCAATTCGGACATGCTGGAATGGGCGGAGCTGCTGGCGGAGGATTCGGCGGAGGCGGAATGAACATGGAAGATATTTTCTCTCATTTCGGCGATATCTTTGGAGGTGGTGGATTCGGAGGCGGATTTGGAGGTCAATCTCGAGGTCCACGTCGAATGAAAGGTTCTGATTTGCGTATTCGCGTAAAATTGAACTTAGAAGAAATGGTAAACGGTTGCGAGAAAAAAGTAAAAGTTAAACGTTTCAAACAAGCTGAAGGTGTTACATCTAAAACATGTCCATCTTGTGGTGGTTCGGGACAACAGGTTCGCGTTACGAACACATTTTTAGGACAAATGCAGACTGCTACAACTTGTTCTACTTGTCAAGGTGTTGGAAAAGTTGCGGATAAAATTCCTTCAGGAGCAAATAATCAAGGTTTAATCAAAGTTGAGGAAACAATTGACCTGAAAATCCCAGCAGGAGCAAGAGAAGGAATTCAATTGCAAGTTCGTGGAAAAGGTAACGATGCGCCTTTTGATGGTGTACCTGGGGATTTATTAGTTGTTATCGAAGAAGAAGAACACGACACATTAAAGCGTGATGGAAACAACCTACATTTTGATTTGTATGTTTCTATTCCTGATGCTGTTTTAGGAGCTTCAAAAGAAATTCCAACAGTTAATGGAAAGGTAAAAATCAAAATTGATAAAGGAACTCAATCTGGTAAAGTATTACGCCTAAAAGGTCAAGGTTTACCTGATCTTAACGGTTATGGAAAAGGTGATTTATTTGTTCATGTTAACATTTGGACACCAACTCATTTATCAAAGGATCAAGAAGCGTATTTTGAAAAAATGAGAGATGACGATCATTTCTCACCAGAACCTTCTAAGAATGAGAAATCATTTTTTGAACGTGTAAAAGATATGTTTCAGTAATTAATAAATACTGAATTTTATAAAGCATCCAAACTTTGTTTGGATGCTTTTTTTATCTAATTATTTATTTAATAACATCATTTTTATTTATTTGTCGTATTAATTAGTCATTAATTAAAAAAATAATATAACTTTATTTAAATTAATAACACTATACAAATGAAGAAAAATTTTACTCTTATCTTCTCTGCGTTTTTGTTATCAATGACTGCTCAAGCTCAGAATGCTGAACAATTAATTGATAATTACCAACTACAGAGATCGGGTAACAATGTCGAGTACAAATTTGTACAAACGATTAATGACGAAAAAGATCAAACTCAAAGAGTATTTACTCAACGAACTTTCCAAGGAATTCCTGTTTACAACAGTTACACAACTTATTTAGTAAAAAACAATCAAGTTGTTTCTGCTTTAACCTCTGAAAATTTTAATTCTGAGTTAAAATCTGCATCCGTTACTCCAACACTTACATCTCAACAAATACTTCAGAACATTGCACAATCGGAAGGTTTAAAACTTATTACGAACGAATCTTCAGATGAATTTGGTGTTCATTTTACAAAAGATGACACTTCTGAATTGGTTTATTTTATCAATGATCAGAAAGAAGCTATTTTAAGTTATACATTATCTTATCGATTATTTAACGAAAAACAGAACGATGTCATACATGTTGTTGTTGATGCTAAAAATGGCACAATCATAGATAAACACAATACAACGTTAAGCTGTAGTTTTGATCATGGAGCCTTTCATAACGAAAATTTAGCACACTTTAATAAAGCAGATTGGGATTGGTTATATGACGATGGTAATAATGTAGCATCTGCTCAGTATAATATCTACAAATTACCAATAGAAGCGCCTAACAGAGGTGATCGTTCAATTGTTAATTTATCTATATCTAACACCACTGCATCTCCAAATGGTTGGCATAATGTAGCGGATGGAACAATCAAAACAAGAACCGAAGGGAATAATGTACGAGCTGTACGAGATCATAATTCAACTGCATATAATACGTTCAATTCTATAGCAAATACAGTTACAATTAACAACAATGATTACGCAGATGCAGGAGAATCTTTAAATTTTGATTTCCCTATAGATTTCAGTTTAAATCCTTTTAAAAACTGGCAAGCAGCTACAACTAATTTATTCTATATGAATAATATGATGCATGACATTCTTTACAACTATGGTTTTACTGAAGTAAACGGAAATTTCCAAAAAGATAATTATGGAAAAGGAGCAACAGGAAATGATGATGTAGTAGCATTAGCTCAAACACGATTTAATGAAGGTGTTTTAAACAATGCAACTTTTGCTACTCCTGCTGATGGTAAATCACCTCGTATGGCAATGTATTTGTGGAATCCTCCAGCAAATGCAGATACAGATCCTTTAACAATCAATTCTCCTTCAACAATTGCAGGAAAATATAGTGTTTTCTTTTCGCCGTTTGGTGCTGAATTACCTACTACAGCCCTAACTAAAGACTTAGCTTTATTACGTAAAAGCGAAACAGAAGGAAACGAATTTGATGGTTGTGGCACCATAATAAATACTGCTGAAATTGCTGACAAAATTGCTGTTGCCTACAAAGGAGGAAGTTGTAATTATGTTACAAAAGCTAAAAATGCACAAAATGCAGGTGCAAAAGCACTTATCATAATCAATAATATTGGAGGAAACTTTACAATCACAGGAAACGATTCTTCTATTACAATTCCTGTTGTTGGATTGACAAGAATTAATGGAGACAAAATAAAAAATGAACTAATAAACGGAACAACTGTTAATGCAAGTCTACAACACAAAGACATTCCTTACGCTGACGGAAGTTTTGATAATGGTATCATTGCACACGAATACGGACACGGTGTTTCTAACCGTTTAACTGGCCCAATAACAAATTCTAACTGTTTAGGTAATCTTGAACAAATGGGTGAAGGTTGGTCTGATTTCTTTGCCTTAATGTTAACTCAATTACCAGGTGATACTGGCTCAACTAAAAGAGGTATTGGAACATTTGCTACCAGTCAATCTGTTGATGGAAACGGAATTCGTCCTACTCCATATTCAACTGATATGACGGTTAACCCTGCAAAATACAGCTTCTTAAAATCATATGGCAATAACGATTCACCACATAGAACAGGATATGTTTGGGCATCTATGATTTGGGATATGAATTGGAAATTAATCGACAAATATGGCTTCTCTCCTGATCTATATAATGGTAAAGCAGGTAACAACATGGCTTTACAATTAGTCATGACAGGTCTTAAATTACAAACATGTTCTCCAGGTTTTGTAGACGGTCGTGATGCTATCCTTATGGCTGATGAACAACTATACGAAGGCGCTAACAAATGTGAAATATGGGAAGCTTTTGCTAATCGTGGTTTAGGATATAGTGCAAGCCAAGGGAGTGTATTCAGTAGAATTGACGGTACAGAAGCGTTTGACATGCCTCCTGCAGATGTATTAAATTGTGATTTATCTACAAGTGACTTAAAAGAATCATCATTACAAATGTATCCGAATCCTGCAAAAGATATGGTTTACATAATGGATAAATCAATCAAAAATGACATCAAAGTAGATATCGTAGATATGACCGGTAAAGTGGTTTCAACAAAAACTGTTAAATTCGATGGACAAAAAGGAAGTGTTGAAACAAACAACTTACCTAAAGGTGTTTATATTTTGAAATTCAAAACTGATCAAGGAACAGTTACAAAAAAATTAATTAAAAACTAATTTCTTAGTATTGTAACGTCCTGAAAAAATGATACAGGATTAGACCAATAAAATTTTATTTTAAACAGTACATATATTCGTATTTGT